>CAZONZ010000100.1:0-7008 GCA_964581005.1 uncultured bacterium | reverse complement strand
GTGGCCCGCAATCTCCTGCAGATGCAGATCCCCCTCGATCAGATCAGCCAAGCGACAGGACTCACCCTCGATCAACTCCAGCAACTCCAACAAGGATCCTGAGATGAGTATGACCTTGACGAGAGAATCTCCTGATCTCAAGGGATCCTACGGGAAAGGGAGCAACTAGGGATCCAACCAGAGAAACCCCAAGCAGCTCAGGTGATTTTGACTCAAGAAACGACCCCTTACCCGCCCTCTGTTGGGACTGATTCCGCTGCAGTCGGGAATTGTTATGCCGCCGTCGAATTGAGAGGTCATAGCAGATCGAAAAGGATCTATTTGGCAGAACTGCCCACCACCAGCAACTGTTCCGCCACGATCAACGCATCCACAGGCCAAAAGGATCGAGGCCGAGGTTTCGCAACTCCTGATAATCCTGCGATCGGGCGACACGTAAGCACACGATCCCGCCATGGATCGGGAATACCTGCATAGCCGTAGACCGATCCCAAGAGAGCCCCTGCAATCGCTGCGTTCGTATCCGTGTCTCCTCCCTGCATGACAGTATCGATCAGACCTTGCCGCACGTCAGCTGCGTGGAGGAGTTGATAAAAGGCATTGTGTAGAGCAATCCGTACCCAACCCATGTGATCACTGTAGTCAATAGGTTTGGCATGACGAGCAGCCTCTAAGCAGGTTTGAATATCGGCATGAATCGAATGAGACTTTGCCCAGGTTTGAACATAGGAGTAGATCTGATCAGGACGATCTCCAGTGTTTAGTGCTCTACGGATTGCGATCACAAGCACAGTACTAGCATCTTGGCAAACCGGATGAGGATGAGACAGTCGGGCATCCGCTCGTGCCCAATCCGCCAGGATCGATTCAGGCACCCCATAGCCAAAGATCCCCAAGGGACTGATCCGCATTAGGGCTCCATTGGCCTGACTATTCAAGTTGGCAGCTTGCTCAACGGCTGCGATAGGATCTATTCCGGCATCAATCGCGCGATCTAACGCCGAGAAGGCTTGCCGGGTAGTTCCGCCGATATCGAATGGCTGGGATCGGTACCAGTAGACATAAGCTTGAGCAACCGATCGATCCTCAAATCGACCTGTTTGGATCAGAGATCGTGCTAGAACCAGGGCCAATTCTGAGTCATCCGTAGGCTGGCCTGCTAGGGTGTTCCAAACTCTACCTACCCCAATGGTTTGGACTCCGTCAGGGTATTGGTGTTGGATCGATTCAGGAGACTCAAACTCAACCTGGCTCCCTAACGCATCACCTGCTAGTTGCCCTAACAGACACCCTTGGGCTCGTGCCAGAACACCCGGATCAGGATCGACAAAGATCAGGTTTTTTTGCGGTTGAACCAGATCGTAAGTCTCTACCTCGATAGCTCTACGAACTAAAACGGATTCCCAGTCACGTGGCCAAATCGTGTTCATCAGTGGACGAGATCCGCCAAAGCAACGCCCTCCCCTGGGGCGAATTCCCGTAGGGCTGTACGTAATCGGTTGACCAAAGGCATCGAAGATATCGCCTCCTACCGATCGGAGCAACGCATGTCCCGCCGCAAAATCCCAATCTCGTGGAGCATTGAGCGAAACAGCAACTTCCCCTTCCCCTACTGCCACTAGGGCTAGTCGGTATGCGATCCCTGGAACAGCCCGAAAGCGAGCTGGATACACAACCTCTGCATTAGCCCTCGATGCTCGATCGGCGGCCTGAGAAGTCACAATGACCTGAGCCTTCGTCAACTTCTCTGCCCAATTCCGTTGGATCGGCTGCCCATTCCGCCGCAGAGGTCCGCACCCTTCTGCCCAGCTAAATAGATCGCCCTGATCATGTGGAGCTGCAAACGCAAAAATCACACCCAAGACGGGAATCCCCTGCCGCAGTAACCCAATGGAAACAGCTGATCCTCGATATCCCTTCAGAAAGGAAGATGTTCCATCATTAGGATCAATTAACCAAACATGCTGGTCTGGATCCTGTGGATCTCGATCCCGCTCAGGAAGCTCCTCACCTCGGATCCCAAATTCAGGCAACACTCCTGTCACATGATCTCGGATCAACGCTTCAGCTTCAGCATCGATCACGGCATGACTTCCCTCGCCACGCGGACCACCAGGCCGCTGAAACTCTTGCAAAAGCATCCTTCCGGCCCGTCGAGCGGCTTCGATCGCAGCCTCCAGAGCTTGTTGATAGTTCATCGAGGATTGCGCCCCCTAGGGATACCGACATTCAATCGAAAGGCCACGGTGTATTGCAAGCTACAAAAAACCATTGTCTTGAGCCAACACGCTGATCCCATAGCTAATTTATACAGCTGAACGTAACAGAAGATTACGAATCACGGATTTTCGTTCATGCCCCTGACCTTGCCGTAAGCTACAAGCCAGAGTAGGGAAGGCTAAAGGAGGTTGAGGTAGCTGAACTCCTCACAACTCCAACAGTCTGCTGACTCTTTACCGTTTGATTATTACCTGACGAGATCACTGTTTGACAAGATCCCTTTTCAAGAATTGACTCCGTGGATCCAGACGATCCATTTCACCCCTCATTTCTGTTTTGGACTGTTTTACCTGTACCCAACTGCTCTCCACATTGATGAGCTGATTTTGCCATGAGCTATAACACTTCCATTTCATCCTCTCACTCCGATCTGTTGCACCCCGCTCAGCCTTCGCCATGGGTTCAACGTTTGCAATTGATCCTGCAACCGCTCCGCTCCCGTCTTGATCAGATCGAGATCCATGATCGGCAGATCGCCCACTGGCTTTGCACGATGATTCCCGCCCATTGTCCATTTGAGCGGGATTTGAAAGTATGGGGGCGGATCTGGTTTCATATTCCGCCCTTGTGTAAGTTGAATCCTTTGTATGAAGAGGTGGTGGGACTACGGTTCCGAGCGCTTTCCTTTCTGGCCGATCAGTGTGGGGAAGATATTACCCCTTACCTGCAAGCAGGCCAATTCTAAGGATGTTTAATCTTTAACCTTGCGCCCCCGGAACAGGAACTCTGGGTTTGGGGGCGTTGCCGTTGGGTTTGAAGTTCCAGTTGCCTGATCCCTGATGCCAACTCCTAGATCGGAGGTTGCAAAGGCAACCCATGCTTTGGCGTGCTCTGGATCTCGAACAACAATACTGCACAAGCCTGCATCCAGAGCTTGCCGACAGTTCCGGATCGCATCTTGAATATGCTGGTAGGCACTGTGTAGTGTAAAAAACTTACCGCCGTAAGCTACGGTTTGGACGGCGAGAGCCGGAGTCAGGTTCGGGAAGGAGGTGTCAAGATCAGCAAGAGAAAGGATAAACATGGTCACGACCTCTGTTGGCGGTGTGGGGCTGTATGCTCTCATCATAGGGATCTATCGAAAATCACAGGTGACTGAAGTCACACAACAGACGTGATCCACGGGACAGAACGGCTTAGTGACCTGCAACTCCCGTTTCTCTGGCCGCTAGCTCAACGGCTCCAGCTACAGCAGGTACAACTCTAGGATCAAATACGGAAGGAATGATCCACTCTGGACTTAGATCCGCAGGTGAGATCAAGGCTGCAATGGCTTGAGCAGCCGCCAGCTCCATCTCAACGTTGATCGTTGTGGCACGGCAGTCTAAGGCTCCTCGAAAGACACCTGGAAAGGCTAAGACATTATTGATCTGATTGGGATAGTCACTTCGGCCCGTAGCGATTACGGAAACTAGACCTGTGACGAGCTCTGGTTGGATCTCTGGGATCGGATTGGCTAAGGCAAAGACAACAGCTTCAGGGGCCATCTGTTTGACCATCTCCACCGTCAGTACATCTTTGACACTCAGACCGATAAAGACATCAGCCCCGATCATGGCATCGGCAAGGGTCCCCGCTTGTTCAACGGCTAACTGGGCTTTGGAGGGGGTTAGATCTGAGCGCTGATGACTAAGGATCCCTATTCGGTCACAGAGGATGATCTGCTCAACTCCAGCCCGTTTCAACAACAGGGAGACGGCGATCCCTGCAGCCCCGGCTCCATTCAGGACGATCCGAACCTGATCTAGAGGTTTTTGCACCACGTTCAGCGCGTTGAGAAGGGCGGCCAGTACAACAATAGCAGTACCGTGTTGATCATCGTGGAAGATCGGGAGATTAAGTTTAGCTCGGAGTTGCGTTTCAATTTCAAAGCAGCGAGGAGCACTGATATCTTCCAGGTTAAACCCACCGAAGGCTGGAGCTAGATGAATAACGGTCTGAACGATCGTGTCTACATCCTGGGTCGAGAGACAGATCGGGAAGGCGTCGATATCGGCAAACTTTTTGAACAAGACGGCTTTCCCTTCCATCACAGGCAGGGCGGCAGCAGGCCCAATGTCTCCCAATCCCAAAACAGCACTACCATCCGTCACGATCCCAACCGTATTGGCCTTGATCGTGTAGTCATAGACGGTAGCAGGATTTTCAGCAATGGCTAGTGAGACACGACCAACTCCAGGGGTATAGGCCATGGCTAGATCAGAAGACGTTTCCAACGGACGACGGCCCACAACTTGGAGCTTGCCCCCACGATGAAACTCAAAGGTCCGATCTCTGACTTCCAACACCTCAATGCCTGGAATAGCCTGGACAGCAGTGACGATCTCGTTGGCATGATCACGGCTGTATGCATCAATTGCGATCTCGCGCTTAGTAATCGTTGCGGTTTGTTGAAGCAGGTTGATCTGGTTGAGGTTGCCTTTGGCATCAGCGATCGCCTGGGTCACCTTAGCCAATGCGCCAGGGTGATTGGGCAGCTGCAGTTGGATCGTGATACCAAAGCTGGAGTTGGGGGTGAGTTGGGTCATAAATTCAGGGGGGATCTTGCTTGCAAAAGGGCTTTGGACAAATTTTAAGGGGATTGGGCAAACTCTAGTGCTTCATTATTGAGCCAAGGTCAAGCCCTCAAACTGTAGCTCACTCTACTTATTGGTAAGGAAATCAGCCAGCACGGCTAATTCAAGCCCAGATCCAGCTTTGATCACCTATGCAGACTCAATAAGATTATAGACTACAGCACATTGCCGATAAACTTCTAGCAACTGTTTCCAAAGCTCACGCGCAGATTTGTGACTCCGATCTCTAATGTAGCAACCCGCAATTTCCCTAGGATTTCAGTTGATAGCTATCCAAATATAACAGACATACTCCCGTCCCACTCCGAGATTGCGGACAAAAACTAGGCAAAGCCTTTCACTGTCAAGATCCTGACTATGCAGTCTTCCACCAGGAAGGGAGTAGTGCTATTCTTTCGAGTTAGATGCAACGACTCCATTTCATTTCTCCAGTGACCTGAATCCTTGCAACTCTCTTAATCTTGGATTTGGATCGGGGTATCCTTATCTCAGTTCAACAGCTTTTCTGAGAGCCATCATGAGTCGTTATAGTCCAATCTCTATGAAAAATAACCCCGGATCGATCATCGTTTTGATGGTTGGGATCAGCGTAACTTTAGTGAGTTGCAGCTCCACGTCCTCAACTCCGATGACTACCCAGGTGGCCCCAACGGTGGCCTCAGTACTCAATCCCGCTCAACCTCAAACAAGCCTCTATTTTGAAGATCCAACCCAACCTTTGAATGACAACGACGCTCTGATCGCGTTTGCCTTGGCCCAAGGAATCACTGATCCTCCCATAATTTTAAACTTTGTCACGCAAGCCATTGACTCACTGCCATTAACGCTTGAAGACATTGGATTCGATCCCCTTGCACTGGCCGATCTCGATGCAGATGGTACTCCTGGAACGCCTGCTGATGCTGCAGCTGTGTTCGCAGTCACCCAGCTTAGACCCACCCAAACGGAGATCACGCCTACATCTGTTGAAAACTATTGTCGTGAAGAATTGAATCTCGTTTGCACTATTGATCCGGATCGTTTGCTTCTGGAGCCTAGTTGTGAACTGCCCGATCCAGGTCCGGGGGTTGTGGGTACAGGGACTCCTGAAAGTTGTACAGAGGCTGCGCTCCTGACAGCTATTGCTCAGGGAGGCGAGATCCAATTTAACTGCGGCTGTGATCTCCATACGATCACGGTGACTGACGATCTTCTAATCACTCAGGACACCTCAATCGATGGTGGGGGACCTAATCAGGGAGGGAGGATCACCATCAGTGGAGGGAACTCAACTCGTGTCCTGCGGACTAACAATAGTCTGAGTTTAACGCTGCAGAATCTGACGATCCAAGATGGGCGAGAATCTGGGGCTGATAGTGCAGGTGGAGGGCTACAGGCAGGTAATTTCACTACCATCACGATCGTGAATAGTCGGTTTGAGCATCACGATGGAACCAGTGGAAATCAAGAACAAGGGGGTGGGGCTATTTTTGTGGCCAGTGGCAGTTCGCTCACGATCCAGGACAGTCATTTTAGGGATAATCGGGGTGTAAATGGTGGAGCGATCAATAATCTGCTCAGTGAGTTGTTGATCGAAGATTCTACGTTTATCAACAATACAGCTCTGGAATATGGAGGCGCGATCTATACCGATGGGGCGAATGCATCTGGAGCTGGTGGATCCCCTGGTCCGGAAGGAGGAACCATCGAGATCCTTCGCAGTCGCATTGAGGGGAATTCGGGATCGGGGCAAGGAGGAGGGTTGTTTTTGTTTGCCTATCATCCCGATGAGATCAGGATCTCAGATAGCACAATTATTCGGAATCAAGTGTCAAAAGATGATCGAGGTGATGCTCTGGGAGGCGGGTTGCGGGTTGGGATCGCTAGGGATCCTGTGGTGGGTCAGTTGATCATTGAAAATACGATGGTTGCAGAAAACTTAGCTCGGTCTCAAGGGGGAGGACTCTGGTTAGGCGAGCAGACAGCTACTCAGATCCGTAACAGTAGCTTTGTCCGCAATGATGCCGTTGAGACGGGATCCCGCCCTGATGGAGAGGGGGGATTAGGGGGCGCGATCATGTTTGCCATGTCAGAATCGGTGATGATCTTGAATTCGACGTTCAGCGAGAACTTTGCTGGATTTGTCGGTGGGGCAACCTTTGGCGGATTTCCT
>CAZONZ010000099.1:2300-11524 GCA_964581005.1 uncultured bacterium | reverse complement strand
ACCCCAAAAATCTACTGGAACTACACTGGACGACGGGTGCTAACGATGGAATGGATTGATGGGATCAAGCTAACTAAGTTGGACAAGATTCGGGAGGCTGGCTTAGATGGTCCTCATTTGATCGAGGTTGGGGTTAATTCCTCGTTAAAACAGTTGCTGGAACACGGCTTCTTTCACGCGGATCCTCACCCTGGTAATTTGATGGCGATGCGGGATGGCCGTTTGGCTTATGTTGACTTTGGCATGATGAGTATGGTTCAGCCTCAGCAACGCTACGGCCTGTTGAAAGCGATCGTCCATCTTGTCAATCGAGACTTTGAAGCCTTGGCCCATGACTATGTCGATCTAGGTTTTTTAACGGAAGATACGGATCTAACCCCGATCATTCCAGCTCTGCAGCAGGTTTTTGCAGAAGCCATGGGAGCTAGTGTTGCTGAGTTAAATTTCAAGAGCATCACCGACAAACTCTCAGCCGTGATGTATGACTATCCCTTCCGAGTCCCGGCTTACTACGCCCTGATCATCCGTTCTCTGGTCACCTTAGAAGGAATTGCGATCGGTTTGGATCCCAACTTCAAAGTTTTGAGTGTTGCTTACCCTTACGTGGCAGGCCGCTTACTCTCCGATCCAGCTCCAGAGCTGCGAGTCTCTCTGCGTGATCTGCTCTTCAATCAAGGTCAATTTCGCTGGAATCGGTTGGAGAATCTGATCCGAAATGCGGGCAGTGATCCAGAGTTTGATATGGGAGAGTCAGTTGAAAAAGCGCTCGATTTCATTTTCTCGGAGCGAGGTGCCTTTCTACGGGAGAAGCTGGTCGAGATGGTGTTTAACTCCAATCCCCAGCAAGGATCCAGTCAGCAAGGATCTGGATCGAGTGGGATGGAGCATCTGCAACGGATCTGGGACTTATTGCTGCAAACCCCTTCATTTGAACCGTTGGATCTGGTGCCTGCTGTTGCCAAAGTTGCGACCAAGCCGGAAGCTCAACAACTGGGTCAAGAGCTCGCATCCCGCTGGTTCGAGCGTTCAGCAGCCCGATTAATCCGACAGATCTTTTTACCGGACGAAGTAGCTAAATCGGGAACCATCCAACCGTTGCCAACTCACGCGGCCAGAAGCTGATCAGGTTAATCATCAGTCATGACACAAGATGGAGTCGAGATCTATTTGACAGCGTAAAGTTGATTGGGTAGATCTCGTATTCTTGTGACATTTTGGATCAGTTGAGTTGAATACATTGAGATATTAAAGTAACTTAGTAAGGAGCATCCAGGTTGATGTGGACTGTCCTTGTAGAGATGGGAGACGTATCATCTTATGAATCCAGTTGCTAAGCTAGGGATCATCGATTTCGTAACGATGATTTATGAGGGTCACCCTGAATACACAGTAATAGCTGTGAAGGCTTCCCTTGAAGACACGATTCAAACGTTCATTGCAACGTCTCATCGCCGTGAAACAAGGCAACGGTTTAACGTTCGGGATGTGAAAATGATCGACAGAAAAGTCAGTGGGCTAAAGTTTGATCGAAAAGAGAATATCCCCCTAGAGCAAGAGCAGGGTGAGGATGAGAATGGATTCCTGGCTCCAGTTATTCCTTTTGTCTCGATCAAAGGATCGGATTGGGTTGTTGTTTTGCGTTCCCTCTTCGATGCCAAGGATGAGATCTTTGATGTTCGTGAAGAAGCAATAGCCCTCTCACGTGAGCTCAATACGAAGTCCATGATATTGATCGAGGAAGACACGTCAGGGGCAATGGCCTATCAGTTATTCGAGAATGGGGAACAGCTGGAATCTTTTGAAGAAGCTTGCGATGACGATTTTAGCTTTGAATCAAAACTGCGAGAGAAACCAGATATCACGTTTAATACATGGGATGAAGATGAAGACTTCGATCTCGATGATGAGTATGATTCCAATAGTGATCCTAGAGTTCAATTTGTGGATGCTTTTTTCCAGGAACAAGGAATTTATCTCCCTGCCTGCTGTCCTATCGGAGATCCAGATCAGCCTAGGTTAGTGGTTATGGATGCTTCTTGGGGACTGATCGAGCGAGTTGATACACTTTATATGGAAATGGAGCTCGAACATTGAACGTAATCCCGATCAACAGAGACTTGTAGAACAATATGTCCCTCAATCGATCGCAACAGGGCTGTGTCCAGGTTGATCTGACTATTTCTAGAGATCAATGGACGTTCGGAACAAATGGATCCTTTCAGATCAAACTAGGCCAAAGGGAAGCAACATGTTCCCCTGCCACCATAAAGAAAGGATTGAGCAGATCCGGTTTGTTGTAGTGCAAGGGCTTGGTCTGCAGATCGGTGACCTGGCCTCCAGCTAACTCAACGACACACTGAGCAGCC
This sequence comes from uncultured bacterium, assembly GCA_964581005.1. Lineage (GTDB taxonomy): Bacteria > Cyanobacteriota > Cyanobacteriia > Thermostichales > Thermostichaceae > CAZONZ01. The sequence continues at coordinate 9,158 of CAZONZ010000099.1, read as the reverse complement.
GCCGTATCCCACTCCATCGTTGGGCCAAAACGAGGATAGAGATGAGCCGATCCATCCGCCACTAAACAGAGCTTCAGCGAGCTCCCGATCGAGAGCACATCCAGTTCTCCCACTTGAGTCTTGAGTTTTTCCAGAAAGGCTTCCGTTTCCGCACCCGCATGGGATCGACTGGCCACAACTTTCAAGACGGGTTCTGGGTAAGTACGGGTCTGGATCGGGGTAGCGGCACCCGTGTCGATCTGTTTGAACGCTCCGAGGCCACGAGCGGCAAAATAGGTGGTCTTGATCGCGGGAGCATGAACCACGCCTAAGTCCAACTGGCCCTGATTCACCAGCGCGATGTTCACCGTAAACTCGCCATTCCGCTTGATAAATTCCTTCGTGCCATCCAGCGGATCCACTAACCAAAATTGAGACCAATCTTGCCGCTCTGAGTAGGGCTTCTCCTTGGACTCCTCAGACAGGATCGGCAGTTGCGTCTCCAGGTGCCGTAAGCCTTCGATGATCACGCGGTTGGAGGCAAGATCTGCTGCGGTCAGAGGCGACTTGTCATCTTTATAGGTTGTGCCGACATCCTCGCTTTCGTAAATGGCCATGATCGCTTGGCCAGCAGCAATCGAGAGATCAACGACCTGATGGATTAGGGTTTGCAGAGATTCGGTAGTCAGCATGAGGCTCCGACACGATGGCAGGGCTCCCTTAGTATGCCATGCTCGGTTGTCCCGTTCGATCCCCGCGATCAATCCAATCGATCCAATCGATCCAATCGATCCAATCGATCCAATCGATCCAATCGATCCAATCGATCCAAGCCATGGATCCCTTGATCAGGATCGGTCGGACTGCCTCGGACTCAGCAATATTCGCAGATCTTCAAGTTTTGCAATCAAACCGTCAACTTCCTTTGCATCTGGACAAGTCTTAAGTTTTGCTTGTGATCAAGAGTTACTCTTAATGAGGCGAGTTTAATCGGGTTAGTAGATACGATCAAGACGAGGAATCAGGTTCTAGACCCAGTTAAATGCTGCATTCGACATCGAGTTAGCATTCTTGAAATGGTGTTGAACCGATCAGATTACGTAGCTCTATCTAAACCGAGTTTGCAATCGTGTTCTGCCGTCTTGAGATCGGCATCCCATCAACTCCTGAGTTCGCTGCATCGATCGTGCATAGAATCCATTGGATCGACGGGTGGATGCCGGAAACTCGCTGAGTGGTCTAACCCCTGATCGATCGGATTCGTTCCGATTGCCCCCTGATTCGCACCGAGGTTGAACGCATGGCAACACCCACCCTAGAATCTCCCCCACACGCATCCACGTCTGCCAAACCCAAAGCGGCTGCTGAGGATAAGCGCCTGAAGCGGCTGGATATGGTGATGAAGCGCAACCACTATCAGCAAGATGCCCTGATCGAAGTGTTGCATAGTGCCCAGGAAACCTTTGGTTATCTGGAGATCGAGGTTCTGCACTATATCGCTCGGACGATGAAGGTACCCCTCAGTCGGGTTTATGGGGTGGCCACCTTCTATCATCTGTTTTCCATGGAACCTGCAGGCGAGCATACCTGTGTGGTTTGTATGGGCACAGCCTGTTATGTCAAGGGCAGCGACAAAGTTCTGGCAGCCCTGGAAGAGCATCTCGGTGTCAAGTCAGGCGAAACCACTGCCGATGGCAAAGTGTCCCTGGCAGCCGCTCGTTGCATTGGGGCTTGCGGGATCGCTCCTGCAGTGGTCTTTGATGGGGCTGTGGCTCCCAAACAAACATCGGATATGGTGATCGCTAAGATGACTGAGTGGCAAGGATCCTAATTGATTTTAGGATCTTTGTTTTGGATCTTTTTTGGATCTTTTTTCGATCAGTGATGTTGATAGGATCTGGGGTTAACTTCTGAGATGTGATGACACCTGATCCTGATCCTGACCCAGAGGGATCCTACGAAGTTCAATACGACGTTCAAAGCGTGATCCCACAACTCAATCGTTTGACAGACGCTAACAGGGCAGTTGAAGCGAAATTGAATGAACCCGGATCAACCTGTTAGCAACCGTGATGGATTTTGGATGACCTGCGTGGAGGAGAACCTATGAATTTGGCGGAATTGGAAACGATCGCGGCGAATGAGAAAGCACGGCAGAAGAGCAAACGGGTACTCTGCTGCACCTCAACCGGATGTCAGGCGGCTAACTCAACCCAACTGAAAAAAAATATGGCGAGTGCCGTCAAAGAAAACGGGCTTGAGGATCAGGTGGAAGTGATCGGGGTCGGCTGCATGGGCTTCTGCGGCAAAGGTCCATTGGTCGAGATCGAACCGGACGACGTGTTGTATGAATTGGTGACCCCAGAGGATGGCAGTAGCATCATCAGCACCTTCAAGGGAGGGCAAGCTACAGCCGCGTTAGGCGATAGCAAGCATCCGTTCTTTGCCAACCAGACCCGGATCGTGCGCGAAAATAGCGGCAAGATCGATCCCGAACGGATTGAAGAATACATTGCTGTAGGTGGTTATCGATCCCTCCACAAAGCGTTGATCGAAATGACTCCAGCCGAAGTGGTTGAAGAGATCAGCCAAAGTGGTCTGCGCGGACGGGGGGGCGGTGGCTTTCCCACAGGCTTGAAGTGGGCCACGGTTGCCAAAATGCCTGGAGATCAGAAGTATGTGATCTGCAATGGGGATGAAGGCGATCCCGGTGCGTTTATGGATCGCAGTGTGTTGGAGAGTGATCCGCATCTGGTTCTAGAAGGGATGGCGATCGCAGGGTATGCGGTTGGGGCTAATCATGGATTTATCTACGTGCGAGCAGAGTATCCTCTAGCGATCCAACGGCTGCAGAAAGCGATCCAGCAGGCCAAGAAAAATGGGCTTTTGGGCAGCCAGATCTTTGATTCTCCGTTTGACTTCAAGATCGATATTCGGGTTGGAGCAGGTGCATTCGTCTGTGGTGAAGAAACCGCTCTGATCCAATCGATCGAAGGACGGCGTGGCAATCCTGTTCCTCGTCCACCCTACCCAGCGGAGAAGGGAGTTTGGGGTCAGCCCACTCTGATCAACAACGTGGAGACCTTTGCCAATATTGCCGCGATCCTGCGAGAAGGGGCAGCCTGGTTTGCCAACATTGGGACCGAGAAGAGTAAGGGCACCAAGATCTTTGCCTTGACGGGTAAGGTGCAGAACAACGGACTGATCGAAGTGCCCATGGGGATCACCTTGCGACAGATCGTGGAAGACATGGGGGGTGGCGTCCCGGATGGAGAGGTAAAAGCGGTTCAAACGGGTGGACCTTCGGGCGGCTGTATTCCTGCCTCAATGCTGGATACGACGGTCGATTATGAATCCTTGGGTCAGGTCGGATCGATGATGGGATCCGGTGGCATGGTGGTGATGGATACGACTACAAGCATGGTGGAAGTGGCCCAGTTCTACATGGAGTTCTGTGTGGATGAAACCTGTGGTAAGTGCATTCCTTGCCGAACGGGAACAGTGCAGTTGCATGAGATATTGACCAAACTGCTCAATCGCCAAGCAACCCTTGCTGATCTAGAACGGATGGAGACGCTCTGTTATTTGGTTAAAGATACCAGTCTCTGTGGACTAGGGATCACGGCACCCAACCCGATCTTGAGCACCTTGCGCTACTTCAAGCAGGAGTATCTCGATCTGATCCAATCCAATGGCCATATAGGATCTCATGCAGGATCCCAGGCTGCTGAAACGATCTCGGTCTAACGGAATCTCTGGAATTCTTGGGGATCATCAAGACGACTGAAGATCCTGAAGATCTCCAAGGATCTCTCCAGAGTGTGAGGATCTTGAAGGATCTTGGTTGAAAGCTAGGAATGAAGCCAAAGCGGCTCAGATGTTTTAGGGTTTTGCTAGGGAGTCTTTATGTCAGTATTAACGCTTGAGATCGATGGTCAGGATGTTGCTGTCGAAGATGGATCAACGATTCTGGATGCAGTTCATGCTGCAGGTGTGCGGATCCCCATCCTCTGCCATCTGGAAGGGGTGAGCGATGTAGGGGCTTGCCGCCTTTGCTTGGTTGAAGCAGAAGGGATCCGTAAGTTGCTCCCTGCCTGTGTGACCAAAGCAGCTGAAGGGATGAAGATCCAGACGCACACGGCCAAATTGCAAGAGTATCGCCGCATGTTGGTCGAGTTGCTGTTTGCAGAAGGCAATCATGTTTGTGCGGTTTGTGTCTCGAATGGCAACTGTGAGCTGCAGGATCTGGCGATTGAAGTAGGCATGGATCACGTTCGCTACGCCTATCAGTATCCGGATCGCTCAGTGGATATTACTCACACTCGCTACGGCATTGATCATAATCGGTGTGTACTCTGCACCCGTTGTGTCCGGGTTTGTGACGAGATCGAAGGAGCGCATACCTGGGATGTTGCAGGCCGGGGACCCAAGGCTCATGTGATCACTGATATGAGCCAGCCTTGGGGAACATCCGAAACCTGTACAGGGTGTGGCAAGTGTGTCAACGCCTGTCCCACAGGTGCGATCTTCCGCCGGGGATCGACGGTTGCTGAAATGAAGCACAATCCCAATCAGCTGGCCTTCATTGCCACCGCCCGCACCAAGCATGAGTGGGTGCGCTAGTTGTTGATCTCAGCAGTAGATCTCAATCGTGAATCTCACTCATTGAGTTCAGTTTCATTTGCACAGAGAGGTTGGATCGATGGTACAAGCGGTTACGCCGGAAACGGAAGCACGACCCCAAGCTGGAGCTCAGCCCGGTCAACGGTTGAAACTGGCTACGGTCTGGTTAGAAGGCTGTTCCGGTTGCCATATGTCGATGTTGGATATGGATGAATGGTTGTTCGATCTGGGTCAAAAAGTTGATCTGGTCTACAGTCCATTTGTCGATGCCAAAGCGTTCCCCACCGATGTTGATGCGGTACTGATCGAAGGTTCGATTGGTAATGTTGAGCAGCTAGAGATCGCTCACACCGCGCGGGCCAATAGCCGAATTGTGATCTCGATGGGAGACTGTGCCGTAGCAGGAAATGTGCCTGCCATCCGCAATGCAACGGATACGGCTGGGAGTGTGCTGGAACGCGCCTACCAAGATCTTCCCGATTGGCACCCTGGAATCCCACCCGGAACGGATATCCTGCCTGCATTGACCGATCGGGTTGAGGCTGTACATGCGGTGATCCCAGTGGACATCTTTCTACCGGGGTGCCCACCGCCTGCGGATCGGATCCGGTTTGTGTTAGAGGCGTTGATCGAGGGCAAAACCCCTGAAATGGTGGGGCGGGAATTGTTGAAATTTGGTTAAGTCTTGCGGGAGCCCTGGCAGATGATCTTGCGATGATCTAAGTTGATCGATTGGCCCTTATCAACTCAATTCCATGCTCAATCCCCTCAAACCTGTTCATGTTTGGATCCTGCGTCCACTCCTGGTATCGATCCTGGTGCTCCTTGTCAGCATTTTTGGGATCTCACCCGGATGGGCTGCGGATCCTTCTCCCTCAGAGCCCAGCATTATTACTGCTGATCAAGTGATCGATCAGGATCTGTTTTTAGCCAGCCAACAGATTGTGATCAATGGCACTGTCAACGGCAATGCAGTCTTGAGCGGCACGAACATCACGATCAATGGCACGATCACCGACGATGTGTATTTGGTTGGACGATCAGTGACGTTGAATGGATCGATCTTGGGTGATGCAGCGGTGCTGGGTTATGACGTGACGCTGACGGGTGATATTGCAGGTGATCTGAATGCAGCAGCACGAATGATCGAGATTCAGGGTGGAATTGGTGAGGATCTGCGAGTATTCAGCCAGGTGTTGAGGTTAGAGAGTACCGCCCGGATCGGGGATGACGTTTTGGGGGCAGGTGGATCGCTAGAGCAAGCTTCCACGAGTACGGTGGCTGGGAATCTGAATTTTACGGCTTCGACAGTAGCTCAAGACTCAACGGAGTCCGATCCCAGTGAGCTGGATCCAGAGGTAGGCGGGGATCTTCAGGATCGTCAAAGTTCTCAGGATCCTCAGTGGTTTCAGACGCTCGATCAAGCAGAATTTGGATCCGTCACGTGGACCCAGCTGCTGATCCAACGGTTGCAACGCTTAGTCAGTCTCGCTCTCGTAGGATCCTTATTTTCCTTATGGATCCCTCACCAACTTCAGGGACTCACGACAGCATTGCGGCGGAAACCGATCCGGAGTTTGGCTTGGGGCCTTGGCATTGAGCTACTTGGCGCTGGGTTGGGGATTGGGATCCTGGGACTGACGCTGGGACTGGCAGGGGGATCGTCGCTGCTGGTTCCTGACCTAACCTTGCCTCTAGCGGGAATTGGGATCCTGGGTGATCTCTCACTGATTGGAAGCTTTGGCTTGATTGCAAGTTTCCTACCTCAGATCGCCTTGGCTTTACTGATCGGCAGTGCCCTGGTCGGAAGTGTTCAATGGATCTCCCAGGCAACCCGTGGAGAAGATCCTCAGAAGCAAGCCATCGATCCGTTGGCCAACCTGGGAACTCGCTTACTCAGCCTCTTCTTGGGATTAGGAGTATTGGTTGCACTCACCACGTTGCTAACCCTATCGTTTCCGTTCCTGCCCACGGGTTGGGATGGGATCCTGCAAGTGATCCTCTTGTTCGTGATCATTGCTCCAGGATTAGGCGCTCTGCGTTTGGCGGAAGCACCAGTAGGGGGATCCCCAAGCAATCCCGAAGGATCCACAGGCCGATCAAGTTTAGCAGTTCGATCCGTCAGCCCCACCAAACGCCCCTCGCGCTAGTGCATCAGGGGGGGTGATCTTGAGTGAGGATCGGAGACAGAGGTGTGTAACTCAGATGTGTAGCTCAGATGTGTGACTCAGATGTGTGACTCAGATTTGTGACTCA
>CAZONZ010000099.1:0-2200 GCA_964581005.1 uncultured bacterium | reverse complement strand
TGTGACTCAGATTTGTGACTCAAGTATTGTTCTGTTCAATGTGTTGGTTTTGGAAGTAGGGGAGTTGATCCAATGGCTCAGACAGTTGTAATTGATCCCGTTACCCGGATTGAGGGTCATGCCAAGATCTCGATCCAGTTGGATGATGCTGGAAAGGTAACCGATGCTCATTTTCACGTCACTCAATTTCGTGGATTTGAAGCTTTTTGTGAAGGACGTCCGTTTTGGGAAATGCCTGGACTCACAGCCCGGATCTGTGGGATCTGTCCCGTCAGTCACTTGCTCTGTTCCGCCAAAGCAGGCGATGAGATCCTCTCCGTTCGGATTCCACCGACAGCAACCAAGCTGCGTCGTCTCATGAATCTGGGCCAGATCCTCCAATCTCATGCTCTTAGCTTCTTCCATCTCAGTGCTCCCGATTTGATCCTGGGGATGGATGCGGATCCCAAAGTTCGCAATGTGTTTGGGTTGATGACGGCAGATCCAGAATTGACCCGCAAAGGGATCCGGTTGCGTCAGTTTGGCCAGGAGATCATTGAGCATCTCGGCAATCGCAAGATCCATCCGTCCTGGTCTGTGCCGGGTGGCGTCCGCGAGCCTCTCAGTGAAGAAAAACGGCTAGCCATGCTGGAGCGCCTTCCCGAAGCCCGCGACACCATTCAGATCGCGCTCGATCTCTTCAAGCGTCTGATCGATCAGTTCCCAGCTGAGATCGAATTTCTGGGCAACTTCCCTAGCCTCTACATGGGCTTGATCAGTCCTGACGGTCTCTGGGAGCACTACGATGGTGGCCTCCGGTTTGTGGATAGCCATGGCACGATCCTGGCCGATCATCTCGATCCGAAGCAGTACATGAACGTGGTTGGGGAAGCGGTGGATCCTCTCTCCTACCTGAAATCGCCCTACTATCGGCCTATGGGTCCATCGGATCAAAATCAAGATGTTGAGATCGCCCAGGGGATGTATCGGGTTGGACCTTTGGCTCGCTTGAACATTTGCAGCCGCATGGGAACCCCTCAAGCCGATCAGGAGCTGCAAGAGTACCGGGATCGCTGTGGCACCAACGGCATGGTTCACGCTTCCTTCTACTACCACTATGCCCGCCTGGTCGAGATCGTGGCTGCACTGGAACGGATCGAAGGCTTCTTGACGGATCCAGAGATCACCTCGACCCGTGTACGATCCCAGGCAGATGTCAACCAGTTGGAAGGGATCGGGGCCAGTGAAGCTCCACGCGGCACCCTTTTCCACCACTATCACGTTGATGAAACGGGCTTGATCCAGAAAGTCAACATGATCATTGCAACGGGTCAAAATAACCTGGCCATGAATCAGGCTGTGACTCAGGTGGCTCAGCATTTCATCCAAGGCCCAGAGATCCCAGAGGGCATGTTGAACCGGGTGGAAGCTAGCATTCGCGCCTTTGATCCCTGTCTGAGCTGTTCAACCCATGCGATCGGCCAGATGCCGTTGCATATCCAGATGCTGGGATCGGATGGCAGCCTGGTGAATGAAGTGTGGCGGCATTGATCGGGAGTTTCGTTGGGATCCGTTCATCATTTGAGTGGGCGGATCCTGATGGATAGATCCCTTCTCTTCGTCACTACAAGGATCTTTGGTGTTGCCCATGGGAAGAATGACGCTGCTTCATCCTCGACAAAGCCAAAGTTTAACAACAATTACTTTACTAGATGAGCCAGAAGTTAGTTTACATCCTGAGCTCTTGAGACATTTAGTATATTTAATGAGAGAAGCTTCAAAATACACACAGCTTATTGTAGCAACTCATTCAGATCGACTCATCAGATTTCTTGAGCCACATGAAATCTTAATCTGTGACCTTGAAGAAGGTGAGGTGAGAATGACTTGGGCAGATACACTTGATTTGCGTAAATGGTTAGAAGACTACAGCCTTGATCAAATTTGGGCAATGAATTTAATAGGGGGTCGCCCATGAAAATTGCTATCCTAGTTGAGGGAGCTACTGAAGTAGCTTTTAGAAAAAAATTACTTGAGTTTCTCCAAACTCGCTTGGACCAACAAATGCCACGACTCAAGTTTATTCCACAAGATGGTCGAATTCCTAAAGAAGAAAAACTTAGGCGTGTAGTTGAAAACTTACTGACTGGTAATAATGCTTATGATGTTGATTCTCGACCCCCCAATGACTCCGAATACAATCGCCAAATTCCGGATCATC
>CAZONZ010000098.1:0-11607 GCA_964581005.1 uncultured bacterium | reverse complement strand
CCTTCCTTCAAGCCATAGTAGGTTTCACCGGGTTGGAAGTTGCCCTCCACGATCTTGGTAATCTCCGCCAAGGTTGCATTGTCCAATCGCTTCATCATACTAGTGAGCACATGACCGGGTGCTAAGTGATCCTGATCGGCGTCAACCCCAATCGCAAATTTGTCTTGATCCTTGGCGGCCCGGATCACACCGTTACCTGTGAAACCCGCTACAGCAAACACAATATCGGCACCCTCTTGGTACTGTTTCACAGCAGCCTGATAGCCCTCTTCCGGACTGTTGAACCCCGAAAAATCTGGTACTCGTGTCACATAGGTTTCCAGCAATTCCACATCAGGATCAGCATAGGCAATCCCTTCTCGATAGCCCTGATGGAAGGCTTTGACCACATCAATATCAACCCCCCCGATCACCCCGATCGTTTTGGTTTGCGTCATCAGAGCCGCCAAGACTCCAGCCAGGAAGGACCCTTCGTGTTGACCGTAGGAGGTATAGGCAACATTGGAGAATCCTTCGAGCGGCACATCATTGATCAGGAAGTAGACTTTAGGATGGCGCTCAGCGTACTTGGCCGCGATGTCCTTAAATTCAAAGCCGTTCACGACGATGACACTCGATCCTTCTTGGATCAGAGATTGCATGGCTTTTTCGCGTGCTTCCTCCTGCTCTCTGCCCTCATCTAGCTCCTGAGGCAAGATCAAAATATCACTACCAAATTGCTTTTGGGCAGCTTCCAGACCGGCGTAGGTCATGTCGTTGAACGATAGATCACCCAAGCCACCTGCCCCCATCAAAAAGCCAATGATCAGGGGTCCACCCCCAGATCCAGAGCGTTGAAAGCGATCACAAGCCGCCACCGTAACAGTCCCTGCCAGGATAGCCCCAACCTGGATCAGAGCGGTGCGCCTACGAATGGGGTGTGATCCAAGTGAGGTCAGGGGATCATGGTTGGGGGATGCAGAGGTTGGGTTGGATAGACGCAAACGGTTCACGGTAAGTCTCCTCATCAGAGTCGGATCTCAGATCATATTTGGGTTAAACGAGGATTGTTCAGGGTTTAAGGTTCAGGAATTATGTGTGAGCTTTGGTTTTCAGGCATTAAGGCTGAGGTCTGTAATTCGATCATCGATCTATGTACCCCAACGAGAACAGTTCAAAACAGATCCGAAGGGATTGGGGCTAACCTTCGCGGAGACTAGGTTGGTATGGTTCCTTCAACCCCCTCGACGAACCAGTCCATACTGAGTTGCTGATCATCGCTTAAGCTTTGGTTAGCTGCGACCCGCTCTTGATTTTGCTGATCTCGGATGGGTCCATCGAAAGGAGAGGCTGTTTCGGTCGCAAAGGCTTGGCGTTTGGCTGTAACCTGTTCCTGAACTGGGGCTGGGATCGCGGGGTTGAGTGGGGCTAGATCAACCATCTCGCCTTCAAACCCTTGCCAGGTGTTGGTTGAAGTCCAAGTGTTGGCTAGAATCGCTGCGGCAGTGCGTTGGTAAAACGGTCCCCAACGATGCACCGCTGCTGTCAAATGGGCATCTGGACCAAAGGAACTCATATCGGAATGATACCCAATTGCATAGATCCCCGCATCCTGGGCGAGTTCGATTGCCGCCACAGAATCGCTATGTTGGGTCAGAACGTCGGCCCCGTCATCAATCAAGCTTTGAGCTGCCGATCGTTCAACCTGAGGGTTAAACCAGGTTTCAATCCAGTTGACGATCACCCTCGCTTCGGAATTAACGGATCGAACTCCCAAGGTAAAGGCATTGATCCCTCGGATCACTTCGGGGATTGGGAAGGCGGCAATATAGCCGATTCGTTGGCTTTGGGTCATCGATCCGGCAATGATCCCGGTTAAATAACGAGGCTGTTCAAAGCGAGCCAGGTAGGTGCCCAGGTTGGGAGCCAGTTTATAGCCGCTGCAATGCATAAAGATCCGATCAGGATAATCTTGAGCCACCGTTAGCGTTGGATCCATGAATCCAAATGAGGTTGTAAAGATCACATGATGATCATCTTCTGCCAGCAATCGGATCACCGCTTCGGCATCCTCGTCACCGACATTCTCAACCGCGTGGGTGATCACCTGATCGCCAAGAGCCTTCTGCAACTGCTGCCGCCCCTGCTCATGAGTAAACGTCCAGCCAAAATCCCCCACCGGTCCCAGATACACAAACCCCACCTTTAGCGGACCCGATCCTCGTGCCCGACCGGATGGAGCTTGAGATCGATTCCCAAACTGCCCTGCATAGCAAGATCCCGTGATCAACCCTGCGGTAGCAAGACTGGCAACCTGGAGAAAGTGACGGCGATGGGAAAGGCTCATAGCACGCTCAACCTGTGATCCATACTGGCCTCATTGATCAAGTCTGCTAGCTTTCAGCTTAGATCCTGATCCGGGTTGGCGAATCAGGATCTCCAGGTAAATCATAGTCGTGATCTTGGTAAGAATCACAACCGAGTCGTTTAATCTTTGGTTAAGAGTCGCCTAAACGATCACTCCAGGATTTGGAGGAATTCCCACTGACCGTTGCGTACCTGGTAGCCACTGAAGATACTCAGTGAGGTGTCCCCATTTGGATCGAAGCTCCACTGACCGAGGACTCCGTTGTAGTCACGGGTGTTGAGTACGGCTTGGCGGATCGCATCTCGATCGTTGGTACACACCTGATCCAGGGCAGCTAAAACCACATTGGTCGCCTCAAAGCCATAGATCGCATAGGGTTGAGGTTCACTCTGATACTTGGCTTGATAGCGCTCATACCAGCCTTTTGCAGCTCCTTCGTATCCACTGATCGGCACTCCTCCAAAGGTGCCATAGGTTCCCTCGGCCCCCCGTAAGCCCATCTCGATCAACAATTGGATCACCGCCGCATCTGGCACCATGTACAGAGCTTCCGTGATCCCCGCATCCCGAATCTGTCGGATCAATTCTCCGGCCCGATTTTCAGCTGTTCCCCCAAAATAAATCAGATCCGGATCGGCAGCTTGGATCGAATCCACCAACCCGTCAAATTGGCTCTGAGTTGGATCCAGACTGCTGCGTCCCACGATCTCAATCTCTACAGCTGTGGCTCCCGCTTCAAACTCATCCGCAATGCCGATCCCATAGGTATCACTGTCATCGATCACAAAGGCTTGCTCAACGCCTAGCTGCTTGGCCCACCGTGCTGCTACAGCCCCTTGCAGATCGTCAGTAGGCACCACACGAGCATAGTTGCGCACTCCGGTCGGGAAGAAGACATCCGGTTCTCCAGGTTCTCCTTTACCGGGTTTGGTGAGACCTGGATAGGTGTTGCTAGGGCTGACCACCGCAAGATTGGCTTCATTAAAGATCGGCAAACTGGCTGCTGTAGCCCCAGAGTTGTAGTGACCAATCACAGCGATCACGTCAGGATCCTCAACGATCTGAGTGGCATTCTGCCGAACCTGCTCCGGATCCCAACCGCCTGTGGCTGGCGTCGAGTCATCATAGCTCTCAAACTCCACCTGGATCCGGCCCTCACAAACTGTGCCATCTCGTTCATCGATCGCTTGCTGAATCGCATTGACAATCGTCTGAGTTTCCCCCAGAGCACTGCCCGTCATTGGCATACTCGAAACGATCTTGACCGTATTGGAATCGGTCGGATCTTGGCCATACACCAGCCCCAAGGATCCCAACGTGATCAGAGTAGGGATCGAGACAAGAAAGCCATAATGCCACAACGATCTGAGAACTAGCATGGTTTGATGTCCTATGTGTTTGATGTCCTATGTACTTAGGGCAGAATGACGAGGGGAACTAGAAATTCTGAGGTGCTGATCCAAGTGCAGCAGTTTCCCTGCCTTATCCTGAATGATGATCGGCTCAACGATCGTTAACCCATAACTAACACTTCATTAAGCTGTAATGATCCAACTCGTGTCACTGAATCGACGCCCTTGACCTAACCTTTACCTAAAATTGAGACTCACAGCTAGGGCTCCTGATCCCTGGCGAAAAACTCTCTGTCTTCCCGGAAGCTTAATGCGCGCGAAGATCGATCTTAGGGTTATAGTTTGTAGAGATCGAGTCACCTTCCGAAGAGTTGAGCCAGATGAAAACCATACTGGTGGTTGAAGACAGTCATGCGGAGCAGCAGGTTGCATCAGGCCTGCTCACCCAAGCTGGCTTCCAAGTCAAAGTTGTGGATAGTGCTGAATCGGCCTGGGAGTGGCTGCAGCAAAACCGTGCCCCCAACCTGATCTTGCTAGATATTGTCATGCCGGGACAAAGTGGTCTCGAACTCTGTCGCATGATCCGCAGCGAAACTCAGTTGGCCAATATCCCGATCGTCTTCTGCAGCTCCAAGAGTGAACAGTTTGATCGATTCTGGGCCTTGCGTCAGGGAGGCAACGCTTACATCACGAAGCCCTATGCCCCCAAGGAACTCCTCGAAGTGACCTATCAGCACATTCAGTGATCGCCGTCTGTGATCGCCGTCCATATCAGTTGGGGCGTAGTCTGCAACACCTTGCGATCCAGCAACTTCGCAGTATAGTTAGGGGTGGATTGAGACCAATCCGAGTGAGTGAGCCTGCGTGGATTGAGTTCTCTGGTGGAAAAGGTGTGTTGGGATCAATGGCATTGAAGCCGTGGCAGTGAATCAGTTAGTTGCAGTTTGACGACGCCGTTGCCGATCTTGCAGAGTTTACAGAGGGATCCCAGCCGATGTACGACAAAGCTACACCTCCCAGCGGAACTTCATCTAGAGGGTTGCCCCCTACCTCTGGACCTGCTTCAGGTTCCGATCTCTGGCGTAATGGCAGTGGGTCTACAGTTACGGAACGATCCTCCTCTGCCGCCACTTCTGCACCTAGCCCGATAGACATCACAGAGCGATTGTTGACAGCCAGCGCTCTAGAGCAAGCGGGAGAACTCGATCAAGCCCGTGAGGTGTATCAAGAGGTTATCGATCAAGACCCAGAATCAGCTTACGCGGAGATGGCTCGCAAGGCTCTGGTCGGTCTAGCTCCTGCCCCAGAGTCCCCCTGGCCTGCTCCAAATTCTCTCGGATCCTCGTCTGCTGGACCTGTGAGTGTCTCCCCTGAGGATCCGGTAGCCTCTCCGCCACCTCGATCCCGCAACTCCTCCTTGCCCACTCTGGTTCCAGAAGGCTTGATGCAAAAGCTATTCTCTGCTAGCCAGCTGGAGCAATCCGGAGATATCGCCCAAGCCCGATCCCTCTATCAAGAAGTCCTCAAGCTCGATCCCCAAGGCAGCTGGGGACAGATGGCGCAAAAAGCATTGGAATCCCTGGAGCAAGACGATCAGCCCGTTGAACTGGGATCCCCATCTTCTGACCAGCAATCTTTTGCTGCCGATCAGCAGCCATCGGGGATCACGTCCTGGATCAGCGGTCTAGTCCACTCCTGGAATAATTTAGGTCTTCGCACCAAGCAAACGATCCTGCTCACCACCGTAGCAGCTGTTCCGATCGTTGCACTGACCGTTGTCAACTCAGGACTCGCCCAAAAGGAGGTCCGCGCTCGATTTGAGGATTCGCTCCAGCAGATCCGAGCCGCGTTTGATGAAGAATATGTCCTTTGGATCGGGGCTGAAAGTGCGATGCAAGCGGATGCTCTCGCTCGGATTGTTGAGGATGCTGACGTTAATCTCAATGATCCCGACTCGATCGCAGCCAATCGTCTTTACTTGCAATCGATCCTGTTTGATGCCTTTGGGGCCTTTGATCAAGTCAACCCGGAACTGACCAAAAGCTTCCGCGTGATCACCAATAGCCAAGGCCAAACCTTGATCCAGTTCACCCAGCAATATTCGGAAGATTTCTCTATCTACCCACCGATCCCTTCGGAAGACCAAGAGGCTAGCTACGAGTATCTCACGGTCTCGTTACCGCCTGGAGCTCAATTACAAGATGTCCCGATCGTGGCTAAGGTGCTGGAAGCTGGAGAGCCTCAGTTTGGGATGGCTGTGATCCCCCCCGATGTGCTGCTGCGGCTGGGCCTCAACCGTCAAGCTTCGATCCCCTTTCGACCTGGTGAAGGCGATGGCAGTTACGATCAAGGTCTGGCTAGTATGGCTGTACATCCGGTTCGTCAGGGAGGAGAAGTGATTGGGACCGTGGTCGTCGGTAGTTTACTGAATCGCAAGCACGCCCTTACCGATAACTTCCAGGAAATCTACGACATTCCGGTTGCCTCGATCTATGCCAGAGATGTCTTAATCGCTACGACAGCAGCCTACGAAGATGGGCAGACCCGTGCCATTGGGATCAGAGCCCCTGCGGAAGTCAGTGATCTCATCCTGAGTGGTGAGCAGGAGAACGTGATCACTCGCAACCGCTTCGGTGACGAGGTCTTTATCACCGCCTATAGCCCCCTCTATGATTACCGGATTAATTCAGAAGACCTGGCTGATCAGGCAGAACCGATTGGGGTGATTGCGGTGGGACAGCCAGAGTCAGATCTACAAGGGTTGATTGGGACTCAGCTGTGGATCAGTGCTGGGATCGGGGTTGTGTTGATCGCGGTGTCAGCAGTGCTAGCCATTTTGTTTGCAGATGCGTTTGCCCGACCTGTGCGAGATCTGGCCTTGTTTGCCCAAAAAGTGGGTTCCGGTCAGCAAGGGGTGCGGGTGGATGATGGAGGCCGTCAAGATGAGATTGGGGTTCTGGCCCGTCAAATGAATGAGATGGCGGCCAGTATTGAGATCAACGTGCAGCGGGCTGCTCAGGAACAGGAATTACGCCGACAAGATGCCGAACAACAGCGGCGGGAAAAAGATCGTTTGCAACAGAGTGTGATCAATCTCCTCCTAGAAATCGAAGGGGCTCAAAAAGGTGACTTGACCGTGTTTGCACCCATGAATGAAGGAGCGATCGGATCGGTGGCGGATGCGTTTAACACCACGATCCGGAGTTTGCGTCAACTTGTACTCCAAGTCAAAGCGGCGGCGGTGGAGATCAATGCCCTGGCAGAAACCAGTTCTGGGTCGATCCAACAGTTGGCCAGTCGAACCCTCGATCAGTCTGAAGAAGTCATGCAGGCGTTGGAAGCTGTCGATGTCTTAAACCAATCGATCCAGAAAGCTGCTCGATCGGCCCAGGAAGCTGCCTTTATCGCCCAGCAAGCCTCCGGTGAAGCCCAACAGGGAGACAGCACGATCGAGCGCACCGTGGCCAGTATGGAGAAGATCAAGACCACTGTGGATGACACCGCCCGTAAAGCTGAGCAACTCTCCCTCTCCTCCGAAGAGATCAACAAGATCGCCACGATCATTTCAGGGATCTCCGAAAAAACTCACTTGTTGGCGTTTAACGCTTCAGTCGAGGCCGTTCGGGCCGGAGAACATGGACGAGGATTCCGAGTGGTTGCCGATGAAGTCCGACGCTTGGCTCAACAGGTCACCGATGCAACCAAAAATATCGGTCAGATCGTAGCTCAGATCCAACAAGAAATTGCTGAGGTGTTGGTGGCGATGCGAGCGGGAACCGTTGAAGTGACCACAGGAACTCAGTTGGTGGGAGAAGTGCAGACAACCCTCCAAAGTCTGGCCTCCTTGAGTCAGCAGATTGATCATTACCTCAAAACCATTTCCGGCACCACCACAGCCCAGATGGAAACCTCCTATCAAGTAAACGACACGATGGAGCGGGTGGTTGATACAGCCCAAGATACCTCTGCTGCGGCTGAAACTGTGAAAACCAATTTGCAGGATCTGACCCTCAAAGTTCGATCCCTGCAAGAGTCTGTGTCCCGATTCCGCCTAGAAGCGTAGATCTATGACTGTTGAGATCGATCCCGCCATTCTGCTTGCCATTTCCCAAGAAGCCCGCCAGTGTTTCCTGGAGGAAGATGCACCTCTTTATATTGAAACTCTGCAAACAGGGATGCAGCCAGGATCCGTGGTGGATTACCCAGCCTTGCTGCGAGCAGCCCACTCGCTCAAAGGGGGTGCAGGCTTAGCCCAGATGCCGAGTTTGAGTCAGCTGGCCCACCGACTCGAAGATGTGATCGAATCGATCCAACACCAACAGGCTCCTGATCCGGAATTCGCTTGGCAGCTAGTGAATCAGGGGATTGAAGAAGCGGCGTTTGTCCTCAGTCAGGCTCAGACTAGCCCTGATCTGGAGGTGACTCCTGACATTATCTTGGCGTTGGAAGAGTTCCTCGATCAGGTTAGGCAAGCCAATCCGGTGAGTCCTGATCTGGAACAGGTGGGTCTGGATACAGGCATGAATGCCACCCAGCTATCGCTGCTCAAAGGGGTTTTGGAAACAGATCTCGGTGAATGCTTAAGTCGGGCTGAGCAGATTTTGCAACAATCTGAGGCAGGCTCGATCGAAGCGGCAGAGCTCACCGCCGGATTGTCCAGTTTTGTGGATGAATGTACGTTACTGGCTGAAACGCTGGAACTGGGATGGTTGAGTGAGGCCGCTGGAGCCTTGAGCATGGCGATGGAAGCTCCGTCTGCGGATCTGCCCCTAGCCCAAGCCGGACAGTTTATTGTCACTCAGATCCAATCCCAACGAACTCAACTGTTAACGACCTTAGCCAGTCCAATACCTCCTGATCACCGGGTGAGTTTCAATCAGCCCGTCGATCAACCGGATCAGGATCAAGAGCAGCTTGCTGAGATCAACAAACCCTTGGAAGCTGATCCTGCCTTCGCGCTGAACGAGACACCCACGGATACGGGACTGGAGATCCAAGGGGTAGAACCGACCTCAGATCCATTGCAGTCTGCTCAATCCTCCAGCTCAGAATCCAGTGGTAAACTCACGACCAGTCGCAATCTAGCTTCGGCTCCGATCCGGATCCCTTTACAACGCTTAGAGGGCATGACCAACCGCGTGGGGGAATTGATCATTCGATTTGAGCGGTTCAGCTTGCAACAACAACAACTCAAACAAGCTAGCCAAGAGTTGCAGCGCCTTTCCCAACAATTTCAACCTGTACGGGAACAAATTCAGTCTCTGTACGATCAATTCTCCACACTCCATACCCAAGCCGGATCAGCGGGCCTGATGCCTCAGGGGGATCCTATGTTGGATCCCTCGCTCACTGATATGGTCGAGTTCGATCCGCTGGAGCTGGATCGCTATACTGCCTTACACACCAGTTTGCAAACCTTTGAAGAGCTGATCACCCGGATCCAGGAAACACGCGCCGATATTGATCTGGTAAACCGGGAAGTGATGGAAGATCTGGAGCAGGGGCGAACGGATCTGGATGTGATTTATAGCGATGTAACCGGATCGCGGCTGGTACCCTTTCGGACTCTTGCGCAACGGTTTGTTCCCCAATTACAGCGACTGGCTCAGCGTTTCCAGAAACAGGCAGAGCTGGTGACAGAAGGCGAATCTGTCCTGGTGGATCAGATCCTGTTGGAACAGTTACAGACCCCGTTGATGCACTTACTCAACAACGCCATCGATCACGGGATTGAGCGGCCAGAGGACCGTCAGGAACTGGGGAAACCGAGCAAAGCCCAGATCCGATTGCAAGCCAAGCTAGACGGGAACCAGGTGGTTTTGACTTTCCAGGATGATGGTCGGGGGATCGATCTGGAGAAGGTCTATCACAAGGCAGTTCAACAAGGACTGTGTTCTGCCGATGTGGCGATCACCCAGTTGCATCGAGATCAGATCTTAGATTTCATTTTCCAAACGGGCTTTTCCACAGCAACTGAAGTCAGTATGGTTTCCGGTCGTGGGGTCGGTTTGGACGTGGTGCGGCGTGAGATCCAGCAACTCAGAGGCGACTTGCAAGTAGACACCTTGCCGGGACAGGGAACAACATTTACGATCCGTCTACCGTTGGGTTTGAACTTGCTTGCCCTCATGCTGTGTCAGGCCCAGCGCCAACTGATTGCAATCCCTGCGACCAGTGTCTTGGAGATCCTGCTCTACTCCGAGTTGGTCGGATCAGTGGATGCCAATGGGTCTGGATCGGCTTCATCCTCTCACGATGTTGTGATGACATCCTGGCGTGGACAACCGATCCCTGTGGTGCCTTTGGTCAACTTGCTGCCCTACCGTGAGCAACCCGCTGAAACGATTCCACCACGAGTGGCCATTGTCCTAGAAGGTTCTGAATCCCCCATTGCGATTGCGATCGATGCCTTGGTGGGAGAACGCCAATTGGTGTTGAAACCCTTTGACGATACTGTTCCGGTGCCACCCTATGTTGCAGGATGCACGATCTTGGGTACAGGCGATGTTGTTCCAGTGATGCTGCCCTACCACTTTGGAACGCTTTTGAAACAGCGACAACGGGCCACTACCAAAGTCTCGATCACCCCTCAACGCCAGCGCCGTCTGATTCTGGTTGCCGAAGACTCTGTTGCCACTCGTCGCGCAGTAGAACGGATCTTGACCCAGGCAGGGTATGCGGTGATCGCCTGTCGGGATGGTCAGGAAGCCTTGGATGAATTGAATCAGCGCAAGCATGAAGTGGATCTGGTGGTCACCGATATTGAAATGCCTCGCTTAACCGGATTTGAATTGCTCCAATCGATCCGATCCCACGAAGAACTGTTTGGCTTACCTGTTGCCCTATTAACCTCACGAACCGGAGAACGCCATCGTCAACGCGCCTTCAGTTTGGGAGCCAATGGCTATCTCAACAAGCCTGTGGATCCCAAGATTCTGGTGCGGGAAATCGGCAAGCTCCTGCCTTTGGATCAGAAAGCTGCTGCTCTGGGTCGTCCCCAGTGACGGTGTCCGGAGCTGGATCTACAGACGGGATACGATCCCCTGATGGATCAGCTTCTGCGGCCTTGCCAGTATCTGAGGGTGGGGTTAATTCTTCAGTGGATTCAGGATCCTGTGTGGCTTCAGGCTGAACACTGGTGATCGCTAACTCAGCCAGTTTTTGAGCTGTGGTGGCTAATTGAGTTAAGGCTTGCTTAGCCGTTTGCAATTCTGACTCGATCCGTTCTTCTTTTTCAGCCAACTCGATCTGGGCATTGAGGTAAGCATCTTCAGCTGATCGTTGAGCTTCCTGGACTAAGTGTTCGAGTCCGCCTTTGGCATCTTCCAGGACTTCGGCAATCAAGTCGTCAAGATCGTGAATCTCCTCAAGCTGGGTTTGATCGGAATCCGAATTTGCAGGGATCTCAGCGGCCCAGACTGGAGCTATCTGGATCGAGGGGATGGGGAGCACTCCTACCATTCCACTCCAGCAAAGACTGATCACGGTGACCACTCTGACCATCCAGAGCAGGATCCAACGACCTAGGGATGGCCAGGGGGTTTGGGGTGTGAATCGACTCATGAGAGGGTTCCTCAAGCTGGGCTACCTTTGGATGGGACGAGCGATCAGGGAGGGATTTGCCGATTGAGACCCGATTTGGGTTATCATAATTCAAGCTCCTACCGCGTTGGTGACTGCCTCATAGTTTTTCAGATCTATGCTCTTCGACACTTTAGAGTTGGGAGTGAGTGGTAGAGCAGTAAGCCAGGAAGTCCGATCCCAAAGGATTGATGACGTAACAACCTGGAAACTATCGATCCACTACCGAAACTCTACTCTGGGATCTTCCCGGTCGAGAACCAAGGTAAAACGGCGTGGTGGGATGACCGCGAAAGCTCTCTGGATCAGAGGGCTTTTTAGTTTTAT
>CAZONZ010000097.1:0-11656 GCA_964581005.1 uncultured bacterium | reverse complement strand
GCTCACCACCATTTGGCTTTGGCTGTGATGTTCATTGTGGCTGGTCACATGTACCGGACCAACTGGGGCATCGGCCACAGCATCAAAGAGATCTTAGAAGCCCATAAGGATCCATTCTTTATCGGTGGGGAAGGTCACAAAGGTCTTTATGAAATTCTGACCACGTCCTGGCACGCTCAGCTGGCGATCAACCTGGCTATGGCTGGATCCGTCAGCATCATCGTGGCCCAGCACATGTACGCCATGAATCCCTATCCTTTCATGGGGATCGACTACGCAACCCAAATCTCTCTGTTCCCCCACCATATGAGGATGGGCGGATTCTTTGTGGTTGGAGCAGCAGCTCACGGAGCTATCTACCTGGTGCGGGATTACGATCCTGCGGTCAATCGCAATAACGTGTTGGATCGGGTGCTGCGTCACCGCGATGCGATCATCTCTCACCTGAACTGGGTGTGCTTGTTCTTGGGCTTCCATGCCTTCGGCTTCTATGTCCACAACGACACCATGCAAGCGCTGGGTCGTCCTCAGGACATGTTTGCTGACAATGCGATTCAACTGCAGCCCATCTTTGCGCAGTGGATCCAAGGGTTACACACCAATGCGATTGCGGCTACGGCTCCGATCGCTAACGCTGGGGTTAGCCCCATCTTCGGTGGCGATATGATCGCTATCGGTGGCAAAGTTTCGATGATGCCGATGGTGTTGGGTACGGCGGACTTCATGGTTCACCACATCCACGCCATGACCATCCACATCACTGTGCTGATCCTGCTCAAGGGTGTGTTGTTTGCACGGAGCTCTCGTTTGATTCCCGATAAGGCCAAGCTGGGCTTCGGTTTCCCCTGCGATGGTCCCGGTCGGGGCGGCACCTGCCAGGTCAGCGGTTGGGACCATGTGTTCCTCGGTCTGTTCTGGATGTACAACTGCATTTCGATCGTGATCTTCCACTTCAGTTGGAAGATGCAGTCGGATATTTGGGGTACGGTCAACGCCGATGGCACGATCGACCACATTACCGGCGGCAACTTTGCCCTCAGTGCCATTAACATCAACGGCTGGCTCCGGGACTTCCTCTGGGCTCAGTCGGTTCAGGTGATCAACTCCTACGGCAGTGCTTTGTCTGCCTACGGGCTTCTGTTCCTGGGTGCCCACTTCATCTGGGCTTTCAGCTTGATGTTCTTGTTCAGCGGTCGCGGCTACTGGCAAGAGCTGATCGAGTCTATTGTGTGGGCTCACAACAAGCTGAAAGTGGCTCCAGCGATCCAACCTCGCGCTCTGAGTATCATTCAGGGTCGTGCTGTTGGGGTGGCGCACTACTTGTTGGGAGGCATCGTCACAACGTGGGCGTTCTTCCTGGCTCGATTCTCGGCGCTCGGTTAATTGCAAGGAGGATTAAACATGGCAACCGCAACTCGGTTTCCACAATTTAGTCAAGACCTTGCCAATGATCCGACTACTCGTCGGTTGTGGTACGGGATTGCAACGGCTCACGACTTTGAAACCCACGATGGCATGACGGAAGAGCGGCTCTATCAAAAGCTGTTCGCAACCCACTTTGGCCATCTGGCGGTTATCTTCCTCTGGGCCTCCGGCAATGTCTTCCATATCGCTTGGCAAGGCAACTTTGAACAATGGATCGCCAACCCCTCTGGGGTGACTCCGATCGCCCACGCGATCTGGGATCCACAATTTGGGCAAGCAGCGGTTGAAGCATTTACCCAAGAGGGTGGTGCTGGTCCGGTGAATGCTGCCTACTCTGGTTTGTACTACTGGTTTGCCACCATCGGTCTGCGGACCAATGCGGATCTGTACTCCGGTGCAGTCGGTCTGTTGTTGTTGGCAACCGCGTTCTTGTTTGCAGGCTGGTTGCACTTGCAGCCTCGCTTCCGTCCTAGCTTGGCTTGGTTCAAGAATGCTGAGTCTCGCCTGAACCACCACTTGGCTGGTTTGTTCGGGGTTAGCTCGCTGGCTTGGACGGGTCACTTGGTTCACGTTGCGATCCCTGAGTCTCGTGGTCAGCATGTGGGTTGGGATAACTTCCTGACCACCCTGCCTCACCCCGCTGGCTTGAAGCCGTTCTTTACTCTGGATTGGGGTGTCTACGCCCAGAATCCGGATACGGCTCAGCATGTATTTGGGACGGCTGATGGCGCTGGTTCTGCGATCTTGACCTTCCTGGGTGGCTTCCATCCTCAGACCGAGTCTCTCTGGCTGACGGATATGGCGCACCACCATTTGGCCATTGCCGTGATCTTCATCGTGGCGGGTCATATGTACCGAACCAACTGGGGGATCGGTCACAGCATCAAAGAGATGACGAACTCCAAGCAGTTCTTTGGCAAGGAAGTGAAGGGACCCTTCAACCTGCCTCACGACAATCTGTTTGACACCGTGAACAACTCACTGCACTTCCAGCTGGGCTTGGCTCTGGCTGCGTTGGGCACCGTGACTTCTCTGGTGGCTCAGCACATGTATGCGCTGAACCCCTATGTGTTCATGTCGATGGATCACACCACCGAAGCAGCACTCTACACCCACCACCAGTACATCGCTGGGTTCTTGTTGGTAGGTGCGTTTGCGCATGGTGCGATCTTCTTCGTGCGTGACTACGATCCTGAAGCTAACAAAGACAACGTGTTGGCGCGGATGCTGGAGCACAAAGAGGCGATCATCTCTCACTTGAGCTGGGTGTCTCTGTTCCTGGGCTTCCACACTTTGGGTCTGTATGTGCACAACGATGTGATGCAGGCGTTTGGCACTCCTGAGAAGCAGATCCTGATCGAGCCTGTGTTCGCTCAGTTCATTCAGGCTTCTCACGGCAAGATGATCTATGGCATGGATGTGCTGCTGTCGAATCCCGATAGTATTGCGTCCACCGCATACCCCAACTATGGCAACGTTTGGCTGCCCGGTTGGTTGGAAGCGATCAACAACTTGGATGGCACCTTGTTCCTGCCGATCGGTCCTGGGGACTTTTTGGTTCACCATGCGATCGCGCTGGGTCTGCACACCACCACTCTGATCTTGGTCAAGGGTGCGTTGGATGCGCGTGGATCGAAGCTGATGCCCGATAAGAAAGATTTCGGTTACAGCTTCCCTTGTGATGGCCCTGGTCGGGGCGGCACCTGCGATATCTCCGCTTGGGATGCCTTCTACCTGGCTATGTTCTGGATGTTGAACACGATCGGTTGGGTCACCTTCTACTGGCACTGGAAGCACTTGGGCGTCTGGTCGGGTAACACCGCTCAGTTCAACGAAACCTCTGTGACTCTCATGGGCTGGTTGCGTGATTATCTCTGGGCGAACTCCGCTCAGCTGATCAATGGCTACACCCCATTTGGCATGAACAATCTGGCGGTTTGGGCTTGGATGTTCTTGTTTGGTCACCTGGTCTGGGCGACTGGATTTATGTTCCTGATCTCCTGGCGCGGTTACTGGCAAGAGCTGATCGAGACCCTGGTGTGGGCACACGAGCGCACTCCTTTGGCTCGGTTGGTCAAGTGGCGTGATAAGCCTGTGGCGATGTCGATCGTGCAGGGCCGTTTGGTGGGTCTGGCTCACTTCACTGTGGGTTATGTCTTGACCTATGCAGCCTTCCTGATCGCGTCCACCGCTTCTCAGTTCGGTTAATGAGCTGATCTGAAGGGATACCAAGGCGATTGATGCCTTAATCTAGAATGAATCAGAGCAGGGCCTTCTGTTTGATCAGGAGGCTCTTTGCTTCATGTATTAACGTGATGGGGCTATGGGATTAGGACAGTTGGGATGGGGACAGAGGGCACACGCAATTGTAGAAAGTCCAATGCTAAAACAGTGGACGCTTATGGTACGCCATTAGAGCAAAGGTTCAAAGCCCTAGCCCACAGATGGCAAGAGGAGACAGAATACCACTCCTCAGTGCATTCTATGATTGAAAATGAGGCTTATCAGGAGATCATTAAGCTTGGCAGGCCAGTGGTTCCTTTAATCTTGCGTGAGTTGGAAGCGAATCTTGATCATTGGTTCCATGCTCTTGCAGAGATCACAGGAGAAAAGAACTTGATTACGAGCTCTCAAGCTGGAGATCTTATGAAGATGCGTGATAGATGGTTAGAATACGGGAGGAAGAATGGGTACATTAGGGACTAGCAATACATGCCGATTCAGCGGACAAGTCAGCCAGATGTAAAATATAACTGCGTTGCATGGATCCTTCGAGACGAAGATCCGTGGTGGTGGCCTTCTGAGTATTATCGTTGGCCTATTGAGGGAGGCGATGACAGCATTAATTCTTTTAGAGAGGCTTTTGAAGTACTTGGGTATACTCAAGTGATCGATGAAAGGATAAATGATGGTTTTGAGAAAATAGCAATTTATGCTAGACATAGTCGAGTAACTCATGTAGCTCGCCAAATTACTTCAGGGCAAGAGAGAGGTAAGTGGACAAGTAAGCTAGGTAAAGGCGAAGATGTTACTCACGATTCCTTGGAAGATCTGAAGCATCACTATGGGGAAGTGGTTCTCATGATGGAAAAAATGAGTTCAGCCGGAGATTAGGATTTCTAGAAGGCCAAGTTAGTTTACCCACCAGCTTATCGATAAAACTGATCCCTAAGCTGGAGGTACTCATTGCTAGCCAAAGAGAACCTGATCTGCATTTGATCAACAATCTCATTGATGGCTGAAATAATAATATTCCTCTTGAGATCATCAATTGCCATCTTGATAGAATCTTCGTTCACGTTTTTATATTTGTCCATATCAAATCTCAGAGGTTGGCATGAGGGCAGAATAATAAATCCAGCTTTCAACTGGTTAAGGTAATGCTGTATGACAGTGGCAAGAGTGATCGTTTCCCCATCAAGAACAATCTGAAAGACCTTGATTAAGTTGCTTCTTGGGGCGTTAGAGAAGTAAGTTGCTGAAGAATCATCGATTGACACGTATGTGTTTAGAAGATGAGAACAAATGGCTTTGTAGAAATCTCCACTGACCTTGTCCTCAACAGATCCTAGAGCAACTAACTGGTCACGCTTGTGTTGAGTTAAGCGTGAATCTTTGATTACCTCAGCTAAGAGGGGGTGATTCAGATCCAAAGAGTATTCTGGATTGAGAGCTTGAGATCTGTAGCTCTCAAAAGAACGAAGGAAGCCTTCATGTACTTCAACAAACTGCTGATAAACAGGATCAATGAATTTCTCAAAGTATCTCCTTCGCTCATTTCTTGCACCATCAATGGCTCCCATCATCAAAGTGACAAAGCTGTCGATCATGCTCACCCCTGAGGAATTGTTTTAGCTACAGTTTCCTCAAAAAAGGTAGCTTATTTAATGAGACGCTATCCAAGAGAAACAAGTCTCCTTAATAAGATTTAACTTCCCAAAGAAAAAGAAGGGCGTCTTCGCAAGAAAGAGTAGAGAGTTATGCTAGCAAAGCGATCGTCTCTACCTAGTTAAGCTCAGTGCTCCGATCTGACTTGTAAACTCATGTAAACCCCTTGTGATCGAAGGCTTTTGGGGATAAGCCCCGAATCTAGAATGAATCAGAGCAGGGCCTGCTGTTTGATATGGAAAGCTGCTTCAGAGTGAGGGAAAGACGCTTGGGGTAAGAGATGGCTACTTTGGAGGAATAGAAAGCCGTTTTGGAGTAATGGAAACTATTTAGTTCTAGGTTTCCAAGTGTTGCTGGAGTGCCTGAACCAAGATCTGGATCTGAGGCTGTTTGAACATGGTGTAGTGATAGCCGGGAATCACCTGGATACTCAATTGATCAGCAGCGACATAACGCAAAAGAGACAAATCACTGAGTTCCCATTCGCTGGATAAGAGCAATACGATCGGACCTGGATAAGGCTGAGGTTCATAGGCTTGGCTGGCTTTCAGAAAGGCTTGGTAGAGTTTCCGATCTTGACTGAGTGCGATCCTAAAGCGCTTTTGCTCAGGATGGATCCAACTGTTGACCATTCGCTGTCCATCTTGGATTATTGCATTCAGACTCTGTGATCTTTCATCCAGTTTATGCATAAGTTTTTGGATGATATAGGCCATTCCAAACTGCTGCACATTATGTCGAATACTTTGCCATTTAGTCTTGAAACTGCTAGGTTGCCAAACTCCATCGATCAGGATCAGACTTTTAACCACTTGGTTTTGTGATTTCAGCTGTTGAGCAATCTCTAAGGTCAAGATCGTATCACCACAATAGGCTCCAAGATAGTACGGTCCTTCTGGCTGAATGGCTTGCAGCGCTTTTACTAGAGGAGCAGCTAGCGTCTTGATATCTAAATGGTTTAGTTGATCCGTATCCAGAGGCGGTAAGCCAAAAATGCTTAATCCATAAACAGGCTGATCGGATCCTAACAACGGAGCAAGTATTCGGAGATAACTCAGGGAATTTATAAAGAAAAAGGGAGATTTCGATCCAGACGGTTGGATGGGAATTATGGGTGATTGAGTCAACTCCCAGCCTTGCCTTCGCAGGCGATCGGCCAACAGTTCGATCGTGGGAACTTGGAGTAAGGCGGCCAGGGAGAGTTCTTGATTTAAGGTTGTCTGGATCCGGTTCAATAACTGCATAGCTAGCAGCGAATGTCCACCCAGATCGAAGAAGTGATCGCGGATGCCAATAGGCCGAACTCGTAGCACGCTTTCCCAAAGTCGAATTAATTGCTGCTCCAGAGGATCACGGGCGGGGACATGGTGATGAGTGGTCTCAAAAGAAGTGGCTGGATCTGGAACTGGGAGAGCACGGCGATCGACTTTGCCATTTGGGGTTAAGGGTAGTGACTTCAGGACAACAAAGGCAGAAGGCAACATGTAATCCGGTAGCTTCTGTTGCAAAAATCGATGTAGAGCTACAGGATCAAATGCCTCTGATTTAGGGACTATGTAGGCCACCAATTGCAGATCTTCAGAATGATCGGATCGAGCCATGACAACAGCGGATTGAATAGATCGATCTTGTAAAATAGTGGTCTCAATTTCACCTAATTCGATCCGGTAGCCTCGGAGTTTGATCTGATAATCAATTCGACCTAGAAATTCAATCGTGCCATCAGATCGCCAGCGCACACGATCGCCTGTTTTGTAGAGTCGAGATTCAGGATCTGAACTAAAGGGGTTCGGGATAAATGCTGCTTGGGTTAGATCGGATCGGTTCAAATACCCACGGGCAAGCCCATCCCCACCTGCATAGAGCTCACCTATAACCCCAATTGGAACAGGCTGAAGCTGAGGATCCAAAATATAAACCTGAGTGTTAGCAATAGGCCGACCAATGGGGATCGTGCGTTCGATCATATTGGGATCCTGGATCGGATAGCAGCAGGTAAATGTTGTATTTTCGCTCGGTCCGTAACCATTGATCAGTTGGCAATGAGGTAGATCCTGAAGTACTTTTTGAACATGTGGAACGGATAAAACATCCCCCCCTGCAAGGAGTTGCCGCAAGGATTTGAGATCCTGAAAACGCTCCTGAACCATCAGATCAAATAAGCCTGCTGTTAACCATAAGGTGGTGATCTGTTCCTGTTGGATCACCTGTCCAATCGTTT
Organism: uncultured bacterium; assembly: GCA_964581005.1. Lineage (GTDB taxonomy): Bacteria > Cyanobacteriota > Cyanobacteriia > Thermostichales > Thermostichaceae > CAZONZ01. Next base: position 4,122 of record CAZONZ010000097.1, on the reverse strand, counting down.
GCAGAGATGGGCTCGATCCGGGCATCAACACCAAGCAGCTACCATTGAGCAAAGCCCCCCAAATTTCAAAGGTAGCAGCATCAAACGCTACAGGGGCCATCTGCAAGATCACCTGATCAGGTCCGAGATCAACGTAGTTACAGTTTTTGACTAACCGCACGACCCCCCGATGAGGGATGCAAACCCCTTTCGGTTGACCTGTCGATCCAGATGTATACATCACATAGGCCAGATCGTTGGCTGTACCGGAATTGCTAGGGGGATCCGTTGGATAGGATCCCATTTGAGCGGCCTCGTGATCCAAGCAAAGGATTGGGATCCCTGGCAGTGGATCGGGTAAACGATCCAACAGTTGCGTTTGAGTGATCAAGAGGGTGAGTTGAGCATCCTCCACCATGAACTGGATCCGTTCTGGAGGATAGGCCAGATCCAAGGGGACGTAAGCAGCTCCAGCTTTCAAGATCCCTAGCAGTGCTGTGATCAGGTCTAGACTTCGATCGAGGTAGACACCAATCAAGCTCTCGGATCGAATGCCCAACGTTTGGAGCTGATGCGCTAACTGATTGGCTCGATGATCGAGATCCCGGTAGGTGATGGCTTGGGATCCCTGTTTTACAGCGATAGCCTCTGGAGTCTGATCGGCTTGTTGGGCAAATAGGTGATGGATGCAAGCGTGTCGAGGATAGTCCGTCGTCGTTTCGTTCCACCCATAGAGGATCTGATCTCGTTCTGCCTCCGTTAACAAAGGCAACGTTGAGATCCGTTGGTCAGGGTTGGCGACGATCCCTTGCAGCAAGATGTGAAAATGATCGATCAGACGTTGGATCGTGCTTGCCTCAAACAAATCAGTGTTGAATTCAATCGTGCCTTCCAATCCTGAAGAGGTCTCCCAAAGGAGAAGGGTTAGATCAAATAAAGCAGTTCCTTTTTCGATCGGGACTCGTGTTACGGTTAGATCCGGAAGCTGAAGATCAGTCATCGGTACATTCAACAGGATGAATACGACTTGAAACCAAGGAGAGTAACTGAGATCTCGTGCCGACTGTAAGTTTGCGAGGAGTTGCTCAACCGGGAAGTCTTGATGGGCATAGGCTTCCAGGGCGGTTTGACGAACCTGATCCAGCAACTTCAAAAATTCAGGATCCCCATGGAGGCTGGTGCGGAGGGCAACGATGTTGGGGAAACAGCCGATCGTAGACTCGATCTCAGTGTGATTGCGGTTGGCGACAGGGGATCCAACAACAACTTCGTGCTGACCACTGTAGCGGTGCAGAAGGATCGAGAATGCTGTCAGGAGGGTCATGAATAAGGTCGATCCCGCTCGTCCACTTAAGTGTTTGAGTGCTTCAGTGAGATCAGACTCTATTTCAAAGGCAAGGATCTGGCCTCGGAAGGTTTGGAGGTTAGGGCGAGGGTGATCGGTGGGAAGTTCAAGTAAAGGAGGAGCCGTTGCTAGCTGCTGAGTCCAGTAGTTAACCAGATTTGTGTAGACCTCTGGTTGTTGGAGCCATTGTCGATGCCAGAGACTGAAGTCAGCGTACTGGTGGGGAGGAGGGGGGAGGGGGGAGGGCGATCCCTGGGTGTAGGCTGTGTAGAGGATCGAGAGCTCCTGCATGAGGATCCCTAGGGACCAGCCATCGGTCACAATATGGTGGGGTGTGATTACCAAGACATGATCATCAGCTGCCAAGTGAAATAGACGGATCCGGATGAGAGGGCCTTGCTTGAGATCAAAGGGTTTTTGGGCTTCCTGGTTGACGAGTTGGTGTAAGAGAGCCTCTTGAGGGTGTAGAGATCCGGTTAAATAAGATCCATTAGCATCCATTGAAATCAGGTTGGGATCTAAGGGAACAGGTTCGATCGGCAGCGAGAGGACTAGGCGAGGGGTGATCTGTTGGATGGGGGATCCTTGCACGATCGGGAATGTCGTTCGTAAGGATTCATGTCGCTCCAGGATCGTATTGATCGCCTGTTCTAAGGCTGGGATCTGCAGAGATCCTTGGATCCGGAAGGCCATGGGAAGGTTATGGATCGGGCTGTTAAGGGTTTTTTCTTCCAACAACCATAGTCGTTCTTGATAGAAAGAGAGAGGCAACTGATCAGGCCGGGATCCTGCTTCTAGAGGAGGGATCTGAGTGTGGGGATCCGTTTGGTAGCGGGCTGATTCAACCCAACGGGCTAGTTCAGCGATCGTTCCCGCTTTGAGAACCGCATGGACGGGTAGATCCACGGATAGAACATCCCGTAAGCGTGAGACAATCCGGGTAGCTTGCAGCGAATGTCCGCCCAATTCAGCAAAGGGATCCTGGATTCCAACCTCGACCCCTAAAACATCGGCCCAGATCGAGGCCAAAATCGATTCGATTGGAGTTCGAGGGGAAACCAAGGTTCGCTCCAGATCCCGTGGGCTCAAAGCTGGGGCAGTGAGAGCTCGCCGATCCACTTTGCCATTCGCATTCAAGGGGAACTGATCCAGAGTGACAAAGGCTGAGGGGATCATGTAATCGGGCAACTTACGCTTCAAATATTGCCGTAATACTGCGGAGGTAAGCGTTACCTCTTGAAACGCAAGATAGGCCACTAAACGCTTGTCACCCGGTTGATCCTCACGAGCCAGAACCACAGCGGTCCGAATGGCTGGATGTTGAACGAGAACGGACTCGATCTCACCCAGTTCAATCCGAAAGCCCCGAATCTTGACTTGAAAATCGATCCGTCCCAAAAACTCGATCGCGCCATCCTCACGCCAACGCACTCGATCCCCAGTTTTATAGAGGCGAGCTTGTGGATCGGAGCTAAATGGATCCTGAATAAATCGTTCAGCGGTGAGATCCGGTCGATTCAGATAGCCACGTGCTAGTCCATCCCCACCAATGTAGAGCTCACCAGGAATCCCGATCGGCACAGGTTGGAGATGGTGATCCAAGATGTAGACATAAGTGTTGGCAATGGCATGACCGATCGGAATGGAGCGATCCATGGGATCAGCGGGGGAAAGCGGGTAGCAACAGGTGAAGGTTGTATTCTCAGTGGGACCGTAGCCGTTGATCAGTTGGCAATGAGGTAAGGTTTTCAATACCTTTTGAACATGGGGCACGGATAATACATCTCCGCCTGCAATCAGTTGTTTCAAAGGAGACAGATCTTCAAGCCGCTCGTCTACCATCAAGTGAAACAATCCTGCGGTTAGCCAGAGGGTGGTGATCTGGTGAGTTTGGATCGCGGCTCCTAGCTCGGCCAGGGTTGGGGTTGCGGAAGGCATCAGCACCAGTTGGCCTCCATTTAACAAAGGCCCCCAGATCTCCAAGGTAGAGGCATCAAAGGCGATCGGGGCCAGTTGCAGGAAGACTTGATCGGGATCGAATCTGGCATAGTTTGTGTTACGAACCAGCCGGACAACGCCTCGATGGATCACACAAACTCCTTTGGGTTGGCCTGTGGATCCAGAGGTGTACATGACATAGGCAAGGTGATCGGCTGTCGCTTTTGTGACGGGAGGATTGGTTGACTTTGTTGTCCAGGTAGGAGCTTCAGTATCTAGACAGAGTAATCGAGTTGAGGAGTGGGTTAGATCAGGTAAGTTTTCTCGTTTTTGCTGATCGGTGATTAGGACTGTGACTTGTGCATCGGTCAAGATAGTAGCTAAGCGTTCTTGAGGGTAAGCCGGATCAAGGGGTACATATGCTCCTCCTGCTTTCAGAATGCCTAAGAGGGTGGTGATCAGTGATAAACTACGATCTAAATACACGCCTACCAAGCAATCTGGACCTACACCTAAAGCTTGCAGGGCATGAGCCAGTTGGTTGGATTGTTGATCCAGATCTTGATACGTCAAACACTGAGTTTGAAAAGTGATCGCAGTGGCTTGAGGAGTTTGGGCTGCTTGCTGTTGAAATAATTGATCAATTCGGGCTGTTTGCGGATAATCAGTCTGGGTACGAGTCCACTCGATCAGGATGCGCTGATGTTCTTGATCCGTCAGCAAGGGTAGATCTGAAATTCGTTGGTTTGAGTTTGTAGTGATAGCTGTTAACAGGGTCTGAAAGTGCCCAATCATGCGCTGGATCGTGGCAGGATTAAACAAATAAGGATCATATATGAAGCTGGCTTGCAGTTGATCAG
>CAZONZ010000096.1:9037-11693 GCA_964581005.1 uncultured bacterium | reverse complement strand
AAAAAAACCGCCTGACTCTACGTCAAGCGGCGGGTGGTGTGAGGAGTGAACGGAAACATGCGTCTCCGCTTTTCCCATGATAGTAGAATCGTTCGGTCAGTGCCAAAAAATCACGATCCCCAGACAGCTAGGATCGTTCAGGACTTTTGGATCTGGCTCAAAGCTTAGAAACAGACCAACCTACCTGTTCAACCGGGTCCATACTGCCCAATGGGTGAAGTATTGTTAGAGGGTTTTGCGGAGTTGAGTGTGGAAGAGTGGGACTTTCCGTGTTCCGTCACCACCCTTCCAACTCAGCGTTCACTCCTCACCTTGAATGGATTCTAGGCGATCTCTCCATTTGAGACAATCCTTTTCGGAGGTTCCTCCAACTTTTCTCCCAATTCTCACCCCTGATCCGCCGAAACGGGATCCCCTGCAAGGCTCACTCGGACGGAATCGAGGCTTGAGATGGAGATGGATCTGGATCTTGATGTTGTAATCGATCGACGCGCTCTTGCAACTGACGGGCCGCTTGAGAAAGGGATCGTTGGCGGTGAGGCCAGAGTAAGTAAGCCACAACCACTGTTAGGGCACCCAAGCAGCCTGCTAACGTCATGATCAAGCCCAAAGGCAACTCCACCGATTGCAACGCTACAAATTGAACCGTCACAGCCGTGGGATTCTGAGCCGCAAAGATCGCAATCATGAAAGTGGTTATCACGATCACCAGCACATTAAGTAGTACCATCGATCCTCCCTAGCATCTTGATCAGCCTCCTGTAGATGGGTCTCAGAAACGCCAATCATGACCATTCCCACCCCGATCGTTGAAGGTGACCTCAGCATAGCCAAGGAAGTAAGCATGAGGCTGATCTCCTATGGGGAAGGCGGTAATGCCAAATAGGTAGGGTCCGGGTGTGCGGGGGGTTTTGATGGGATGGAAGCCTATGGTGATTGTGGATCCGGGTGTAATCGGGGGATCGAAAACGAGTTGGATGGGTTGATCCGTTTCAGAAGGAAGGATGACCTGGGTGGGAACCTGGGTTGCTGCATTTTGCCAGCGATCGGCTTGGATGGTGGCAATGCGCTCGGCTGAGATCCGGAGGGATTCTGGGTTGCGGGTTTGATCGATCTGGATCTGGTGTAGAGGCTCTCCAGCGGCTGCAGGGACGGTGACGGTGACTTGTAAGGTGGCTCCCCGCATTCGAGTGTGTCGGGGGGCAACGGAGGCATGATCGAGAGTTGGGACTTGCTCAAAATAGGTGATCCCGCCTGCTCCCTGAACAGCCAGTGCATCTGACCCAGATGTGACACCGATCCAAGCGAGGAGAACGAAACTGAACCAGGCTCTGAGTGGAATGGTCCTGTCTGATGGGGTGATCGGGTGAGACATAAACAGCTCTTCTCCAATCCAAATGGGGTGATCCAAGCGTGAAGCATCTTCTATCCTTCCCAACTCTAACGGATGCCCCTCTGCTCCCTGAGTGAGGATCTGGCTGCAGAATCAATCCAGCCTCAAACCGTTCCAAACCGTTCCAAATAGTCCCAAACCGTTCCAAATAGTCCCAAACTGTTCCAAACCGTCTCCATCCATAACCTTGCACCCATGTGATCCGAAATATGACAGAATCTTGAAGTCAGATTAGGCTCCAATTACGCTCTCCCTCTGGCAAGATACAAGATAAGGGTCAATGCACTCATGGATCAGGCTCATGAGGAATTGGACTGGATCATTGCGTTTGGGTGATTGCCTTCCTGTTGTGGACACTTATTGATCTATGCATGATGTAGTTGTCATTGGAGCCGGGATGGCTGGCTTGATTTGTGCCCGCCAGCTAGTACGAGCCGGGTTAGATGTGCTGGTGCTGGAAAAATCTCCAGGATTGGGCGGACGGATGGCAACTCGTCGGATCCCCCGTGAGGGCTACGATAAACCGCTGCTCGTCGATCACGGAGCTCAATACTTTACCGCCGACACAGATAGCTTCCATCGCCTGATCCGGGAAATGATCGCGTTGGGTCTGGTGGTCGAGTGGACCCGGACGTTGTATGTGCTCGACAGTGAGGGTCTGCATCCTGACACGCTGGATACGCAACAACCTCGCTACGTCTGTCCAGAGGGCATGACCGCCTTAGCCAAATACCTGGCTGAGCCTCTCAATGTGATCACTGACACTCGTGTTGTCAAGATCGATCTGCGCAATGATACCTGGCTGGCGATGACAGAAAATGGTCCCACCTACACAGCCACCAGCCTGGTCATGGCAATGCCTGCGCCCCAAGTTTTAAGTTTGCTGACTCCTGTGGTCCCCAAGTCGTCGGCGCTCTATCCACCTTTGTATTCAGCACGTTATGTGTCCTGTTTGGCGGTTCTAGCAGGGTACCCCGATCAAACACCGATGCCGGAGTGGAAAGGGATCCGGTGTGTGCAAGATCCGTTGTTAGCCTGGGTTGCACTAGATAGCAGCAAGCGACTGCAGCCTGCCCCTCCCGTGTTGGTGTTACATACCACCCCAGAGTTTTCCGAAAACCATTTGGATGACGATAAAGAGACCACGATGCAAATTGGAGTACAGCTGTTGAAACATGCCGCTCAGCGTCTCGATCCGTGGATCCAAAAACCAGCCTGGATGCAAGTTCACCGTTGGCGCTATTCCTTGCCGGTTGAAACCGT
>CAZONZ010000096.1:0-8937 GCA_964581005.1 uncultured bacterium | reverse complement strand
CTTGCAGGAGTGATCCAGCCAAACTAAGGAAAGATCGAGTTATGGATCACTTGTTTATGGTTGAAAAAGTAAGCCACCAGCTAGCCCATCAAGCCAATGATCGGACATTTCTTGCCTGGATCAATACAGCCATTTCCCTGATTGGGTTTGGGTTTGCCATTGCCCGGTTTGGCTTTTTCTTGCGGCAGCTTCAGGAAGTTTTGTCCCCGGAACAGATTTCCCAAGAGCAATTATTGACGTCTCAGTTGCTAGGAATTGGTTTAGTCGTTGCAGGATTAGTGGTGATCATTTTGGCTGTGGTTAACTATAATCGGATCTATGTTCAAATTGAACAATCTGTTTATACACCTAGCCGCTTTCTGATCTGGGTGGTTGGAGGTATGACCCTGCTGTTGGGATCGCTGAGCCTTCCCCTTTTAACAATGGCCACAAATGGTCTATGACTCTGTTTTCATGATCAGGATTTTCTTGATGCAGGTCTGTTCCCCTCTGATGGCTCAGATTCCAGCTTTGAACATGTGATCCACGCTCAACACCAAGCCAGGAAATCCTAGCGACACCAAAGTATCCCCCTGGTGTAACAACTGCGTCTCATACACGTACCTTGAGAGAACTATGAGAAAATCTGGGTGATGGGAGTACTCAATCCAGGGAATAAAGGGGAACTGAGGAGATCCTCACCCCTAAGGATATTGACACATTCTAATTGCTGGTTTGATCGGCGATAAACTTCAAGAGTCTGCTGCTGCCAACTCAGGATCCAGTATTCCTGAACACTGTACTTTGAATAGAGTTGGAGCTTAATTTCTCGATCTCGCTTCTCATGGTCCTTGCCAGGGGAAAGGACTTCGACAACCAGCTCAGGCGCAAGGGTAAAGTGTCCAGCTTCGTCAGTACCATCGGCAATGCGCTGATTGCTGATCCAGATCAGGTCAGGGATAACTGCATCGTGGGGGCTGAATGCAAGACTAGGTGCTTGGAGAACTTTGCCACGCTGCGCCTGCCGTGACCAGTTGTGTAGGAAAGCCGTCAGGTTACTAGCCGCATCTTGATGGCGGTAATGAGGGACACGTGTCACCAGCAGTTCTCCCTCAACGATCTCATGCCACGTCCAACCCCCATCATTAGGCAAAGCGTCGAGATCATTGACTGTCCAAAGGCGAGAATTAGTAACCATAACATCCTTACGGGATCCTGTTTCCAGTGTAAACTCCTTCGATGCAACTCGACTCTTCGCCTGATCAGGTGTCAAGACCGCGATATAACTCAGAAACGGCAAACTCTAAACCAAGACTTTTCAAGAGAACACGATCACTAGCTCGATAAATGACAGTATCCCAGGTGTTATCCGAGGTACGGCGACGGCATTCCACGTACTGATCTTGCTGAGAAATCAAAACATATTCTTCCAGAGAGTCTAGCTTTTGGTAGTCCTCCCATTTCTCTCCCCGATCAAAAGCCTGAGTACTAGAGGAGAGCACTTCAGCAATGAACTTGGGGTGTCGTTTGACATATCGATCGTTGCGATCACGAGGATCACAGGTCACAAATGCATCAGGATAATAATAAAACTCTTCCCTATAGTTAACCTTGACGTTGCCAGAATAAAATCGACACTCCGAATCACCTAGATGTAAATTCACAAGACTCAAGAGATTCAAGGCAATCCGATCGTGATTATCGGTGCTACCGGCCATCGCATACACCAAGCCCCGCCGATACTCATGGCGGACAAAACTTTGGCGTTCGATCTCAAGATACTCGTCCGAGTCAATGTAGTTTGGAACCGCGATCATAGGCTTAGTTTTAGATCGTTGCTCTGACCGATTCTAATCATAACAACACTCAACTGCCAGTCAGGGAGGATGTCAATCGTGATCAATCGTTAAGGGATCCCTGCTTGATCAAAAATAGATTGAGGAATAACGGTCAATCCTGGCAAGAGATCATCTTGAATCGGATCTGATCTGGTCAATGTTCGAGGCAGTGAATCTGGATAAAATACCGTAATGCTTTTGGCTATAGGATCAACAACCCATACCTGTGGGATCCCAGCATCAAGATAGGCCGTTGCTTTTTCGATCAGGGTGCCAAACGATTGACCTGGAGAAATGATGTCGATCACCAATTCAGGTATTTCTAGACAGGGAGAATCAGTGATTTCAACTAATGGTAATTTTCCGTCAGAGATATAGGTTACATCAGGGATTGGGATCCATTCCGCCTGGTTCTGCTTTAACACTCATCTGTCACATCACTAACATCCAACTCATGACAATGATCATAGAGGAAAAGCTAGACAGGGTTTTCCCATCGATAATCCGCTGAGGATCACAATCCCAATCCATAATCCCAAGATCTAAACGCTTGATCAACTGAAGGATCTCCTTTTGTCGGTCTTTTCTCTCCATAAAACAGTGTACTGTGAATTGCCTATAGGATGTATGATCTAGTCCTGAGATGATCTTAAGTTTGTTGCTCACCCACTCTAAGATCGTCTCTGCCATGAGCACATTGAACTGTGCAGCCACAGATAAAAATAGGGCGTTGTGTCTGGTTTTGCTCTGGATCCCTTCAGCGTCAAGCTTTTTGCTAATCTCAAAATTGTCACCTTCTCTGCTAAAAAGTTTGGTTTCTTTGGTCTTCGGTACGTAATAAAGCCATTCAGATAAAACACTCTTGCGGTTTGCCGTGAAGCCATACCTATACTGTTTGCCTTCTAAGAAGAAAACAATCTCAAATTCTGATGGCGATCTTTCAAAATCAATGTGAAGTTTGAAAGGATCGATAGGTCTGTCGTCAGTTGTTTGAATTTCTCTAGATGAGTTCAAGATCAAACATTTTATCACCCCAAAAGCCTTCGCTAGATTCCTCTTGCCACTACCATTGGCCTCTTAGATCGCAGAGCTCTTTAGCAATCTCAAGCCGTTGATCTCAAAGACATTATTCCGATCGACCTCTTTATGCTCAGGGCTCGATGTTAGAGGGGTCGCCTCCATACCGAAGGTTACCCGATCCTTAAACGATTTGAAATTCGCAACGCTGAACTCAATGAGCATGAGGGATCTCTCTTCAAAAGCACCGAATCCGAGAAAAAACCACAGATCCGTCATTTTAGTGTAGCAGAAGGGTTCCTGATCGCCTTAGTGGTCACATTGCGGAAAATGGGTTCCTTTGATCCGTCAAATTTGGGATAATCGAACAGTGCTTATCGAGATGGAACATGCTATGAGCTTAGCTTGGCAACACAAGGGACGGATCGGAGTGGCAACCCTGCTATCCATCGTTCTGGGTATTACGGGGGCTGGGGCCGAGAGTCAATTTCAGATTTTAGGGGAACCGATTTTAACCTTGCGTGATCCCTCTGGAGGCAGTGATCAGCGGCTAGTTGAGTTGGAAGAGCGTTTCCAAGCGATCCTGGCAGCATCGGCAACAGCACCCATGCAGGTTCAGGCGGTGGGGGATCAAACTCAGGCGCAGATCATGATCAATGGCCAGCTTTTGTTAGAGGTGACGCCAGAGGATGCTGAGGCAAATGCGACCACTCAGGTGATTGCTTTAGCCGATCAGTGGGCCACTCGTCTGCAAATGGTTTTGAGTCAAGCACCGATCCAACAAGAGCTGATCCGGGGAGCTGGATTACCGCCGCAACTCTCGTTTCAGGGACGGGCTTACTCCCGCCAGTCGGAACCCGTTGCCGATCTGGGCCGCTTTACGACCGATGGATCACGAGTGCAGGGCTGGGTTGTGTATTGGGAGCAGCCGGAAGGGTCGATCGGACTCCCTAAGGCTCCACCCACCCCGTTGACAACGATCTATTTGATCAACGGCAACCGAGAGTTTGTTCCCTATGAAGCGCTCTAGAACACGGCGACCTAAGTTCGGGCAGGGCTTGTGATCTGAAGTTCTCGAAACATGGGTCTTTCTACCCTATCCAGATTTGCGATCTTGAGATCCTAGTGAGAGGCTGGTCTGGCAGGCTCGCAGGATCGCTTACCTGCATTCGCGCTCTCGATGGGCCGGATCCCGGTTTAGACTGAAGAGCTTTGGGTATTTATTCCAGGGTCTAGATTGTTTTGATACAAACTCTATCCTTTCGGGGATCCTGAGCGTCTGAGCGAGTAGCATAGTTGGGTAAATTATGTCACGGTTGCTGTTTCATTCCGCGAGCTGGGTATGTCTGAGATCCGTCCTGCTGTCATTTTCCAAAACTCTTATTTTCTGAGCCGCATGATCGCCAGCAGTTTTGGGCTGGGGGAACCTGTCCTAGGAACCGTTCATTTTCAAGGCGGCTTCACCTCACGGTTGGTCTTTTCAAAGGATCTGCGAACCAAGTTAAAAGACACCCAAACCCTCTACCGCATTGAAGGATCAACGGTGACCCGCGATGCCCGCTTTTTTCTCCACCTGGGTAAACTGGATGCGCCCCATGAGGTGCAGCTCAGTATTCCAGCAGAAACCTATTTCAATGACTATGAGGATTATGAGCAGCGGGATCGAACCTCTAGAGCTCCAGGGTGTCGGGATGTTGAGGAGTTAGAGTTTATAGTGCGGCACAAATGATGCTGATGTGATCGATCCCAATTGTTGTTGGCGGACTGACTCCTTTATGACTGCTTCTCTTCCACAGTCTTCGTCTCCTCTGTTTGGAGAATCGTTTAGCCCTGATCAAATCTTGGTGTCCTCAGCCCAGATGCAGGCCATTGAGCAACAGATCTTTACGGCGGGAATGCCTGTGGAAGCTCTGATGGAAGCCGTTGGTCAACGGATCTATCACGCATTACGGGATCGGTTCCCAGCTGATCGCTACCGTCGAGTTGGACTGTTGATCGGGGCGGGTCATAACGGTGGTGATGGGGCGGTGGTGGGGCGGGAGCTCAGGCTGCAAGGCCGGGAGATCTCGATCTGGGTTGGTCATACGGATCCTAAACCGCTGACGGCGACTCATCTGAAGTATCTTAGTCACCTGGGGGCTCAATCCGTTGATCAGGTTGAGGATCTGGCCCACTGTGATCTGTTGATCGATGCCATGTTTGGGATTGGGTTAACTCGTCCGTTAGAGGATCCCTGGGTTCCGGCAATTACCTGGGCTAATCAAGTGGGTTTACCTATGGTCAGTATTGATCTACCTTCCGGCCTCAATAGTGAGACAGGGGCTGTGGAAGGATCCTGTATTCGGGCTCAGATCACCTACTGTTTAGGGCTTTGGAAACAAGGTCTCTGGCAGGATCAAGCCCTAAAGTGGATTGGCGATCTGGAACGGATCGACGTTGGGATCCCTGACTTTGCTCTGCAGGCGGTCTTGGCCGAAACCCTACCCCCGCGTTTGCTAACTGAATCGGCCATCCGATCGATCTTGCCTCCCCAGCCTGCCCTAGCAACTCATAAATATCGTCAAGGTCATCTTTTGATCATTGCCGGATCATTGGCCTATCCGGGAGCGGCGATCTTGACGGGTTTAGGGGCTCGACCGAGCGGGTCTGGGATGGTGACCGTAGCTGTGTTGGAAGAATTGAAGGGGATGATCTTGCATTGGATGCCGGAAGCTTTGGTGCATAGCTGTCCGGATACGGGTACAGGGGTGATCGCTAGTCTCAGGGATATTGATCTTAAACGTTACACGGCATTCGCGATCGGTCCAGGGCTGACCAAGCTCAACCAGCGCCCGATCGAGTACTTACTGTCTCAAGCAGCTGACATCCCTTGGGTTCTAGACGCAGATGCGCTCAATATCCTGGCTGAGTTAGGTGTGGATCGATTGCAAGAGCGACAAGCCGCTACGATCTTGACACCGCACTCTGGCGAATTTAGTCGGTTATTTCCTGAGATCTCCCTCAACGATCGGATCAAGGCTACTCAACAAGCGGCTCGTCAAGTCCAGGCGACGATCTTGCTCAAGGGGGCGCGGACGCTGATCGCGGATCCAAGTGGGCAGGTGTGGGTGAATCCAGTGAGTACACCCGCGTTGGCTCGTGGGGGCAGTGGGGATGTTTTGACGGGGTTGATCGGGGGACTGCTGGCCCAAGGGATCGATCCAACTCAGGCCGCATGTCTAGGGGCATGGTGGCATAGTCAGACCGCTCTAGATCTGGAGCAGCAACGAGGGGTTACAGGGGTGGATCCCGTTCATCTTGCGGATCAGTTAGCTGGAACCTGGGCGCGAGTCTATCAGGGCACACAGAAGAATATCCCTAGCTTTTCTGCAGGATCCCCAAGGTTTGTCGCAATCAGTGAGTGAATACATTTGCGCGGAACTGTTATTCAATACATCAAACCCAACATCAAACCCAACATCAAACCCATGAGACCTGTAGATCAGAATGACTGGGAAGTTACACAATGATTCTTTTGGATACTCACATTTGGATTTGGTGGATGAATGGTGATCCGCAACTGACTCAGGAATAGCAAGAATAGCTTCACCAGCAGGAATCACAGGGCTTCGGCATCCGTGTTATTTCATGTTGGGAGGTTGCGAAATGAGTTGAACGCAATAGATTAATCTTGTTACGTTCAGTCGATCAGTCCTTAACGTTCTCCTTAAGCGCGGCGACGGCGGCGGCGAGATCTTGATCCAGGTGAGTTTGGATCGTAGGTTAACCCAGAATCCTTGGGATCTAAAGTCGTCACAGTGTCACTTTGGGTAGCAACAAAGTCTGTGGAGACTGAGATCGGGGTGTTGGGAGGGCTGAGCGTAGAAGCGGGACGCTGATCGGTGGCCGGGTGATCGGGAGAGTCTAGGCAGGATGGATTCGGCACAGAGGTAACCGACTGGGAAGGGGTTGGGGGGCCTTCCGTATACAGACGCAGATAGCGAAGGTATTCCCAACCTCGTTGCCGATCGACAGGTCGCCCAATGGTGGCTGAGATCCAGTCGGCCACTTTGCGGCCATTCCAGGTTCTTCCATCAGGGGCGGTCCCTTGCAGGAGAGTCCAGAGCTCGGCTTGTTGGGATTGAGTTAACAGGGGATCAGCGCCTCGGTTCCGTTGCCGACCGTCCCCTAAGGAGCTGGGGCCTTCCCGGTTGTATCCCCAAACCAATTCGTAGATCCAGCTGCGACTATAGCCTGTCACAGCGGCAACTTCTTCGGTGGGGATGCCTTTGGCGAGTAACCAGATGATTTGATAATGACTGCGCTTGATCGGATCCTTGGCTTGGCGGTAGTGGGCCTCTAGCTCTTCAAGACTGAGGTAGGGTTTGATGACGAGGCGCTTTGGCATAGAGGATGCTGCATCCTTCCATACAAGAGGTGGAGGTTAGGGCGGGGATCAGGGGGCTAGCTGAGGTGAGCCTATCGGTTGAGTTGATCAAACAGATGGATCACGTTCAATCGGATAGCAACAAATCCTATCACATCCATTTTGAAGTCGATTGCTCGTTTTTTACCTCCGCACATCCCCAGGTTGCTCCTGATCAAAACGCGGCTTCCAACTCCAATTCTTCAGATGACATCAAGGAGTCCGCTAAGCCGATCGGGAGGTTGGCAGGTTAAGGGTGAAGCATGGTTAAGCGGAGCGGCGGTTGGTCACTTGATCGGCCAGAGCACGAGTGGAGGGTTGGGACCGAGAGGCTTCGATCGGGGGATGGGTTGGTTGAACGGCTTGGATCTGAGCGTCAGGGGTGGTCGTCGATTTGGCTTTGGGGGATCGGGATCGGTGCGGCAGTTTCTGGAAGGCTTGTTGAACAAACTCAATCAGGAAGGTGAGGTGATTGTGTTGCTGAAATTGGGATTGAACACGCTGTTGGATCAGATTGTCTTCCCAGGGATCGCCAGAGAGGAGCCAGTCCAGATAACTCAGTCCAGCGATCCGAGTCAAGTAGGCGGCGCTAACGGCTTGGACCGGGACGCCCACTAGGGCAAGAGGGCTGGCTTTCAAGGCCGATCCCACCGCTTGTGTTGCGAGTTCAACTCCGCCTAAATTCAAGATCAGTTTGGAGAGTGTTTCAGCAGCTTCTTTGGCTTGGGTTAGGGTGATGCGTCGATCACAAAGGGCGTGCAGTTCTCCGATCATGCGGGCGTTGATGGCAACAGCAGCTAGGAGATCCAAGGCGGGCACAGGGGTAACGGCGATCGCTCCAGCTGTGGCCCATTGCATTCGTTCAACGATCTGGCGGCCTTGCTGCTGGCGTTGTTCTTGCAGGGCGGTTTGGGCAGCGGCGGCTAAGGTTTGGGCTTGCAGGAGGGCGTTGGCAAGACGGAGATGTTGGCGTTCGCCTAGCAGGATCGAGGCCATTTGTTCAACTAAACTCTGGGTTTCGGGAAGCTGATCTTCGTAGTTTTCTTCAATGGAACCGTCTGCATGAATCCAACGGACTTTCAACGGTTGAGGATCAGCGGCGATGGCGACGATGTGGTCGGCGGGGATGACGTCAGCGGTGCGTTCTTGCAGGTGGCTGAGGAGGATGTCGATCTCGTCAGGTGGAATCTGATCGGTTTTGTTCAAGGCCAGGATCGCCCGTTTGCCCAGCTGAGCCAAGGTGCGGAGTTCGTCGTATTCGGAGGCGAGGAGATCTCCTGCGGCGATAAAAATTAAGAGATCCGCTGCTTCAGCTAGAGCTTTGGCTTCGGCTTCTCCGGTTTGGCCAATGGTTTGGAGTCCTGGGGTGTCGGTGAGCAGGATCGGGCCTGTGACGCCTTGGATCTCGTAAGTGTAAACCGATCCGGTCTGGGTGGTCCCTAAAGTGGGGGCTGTTTCACCAACCCAGCGGCCCAAGAGGGCATTGATCAAGGATGTTTTTCCGGCTGAGCTGGATCCAAACACAACAACATGGAAGGTTTGGTGTTCTAGGTCGGTGGCGATCTGATGTGAGCGGGTTTTGAGGGCGCGGCGGTTGATCTCGTCGTGGAGTTGGCTGATCAGATCTTCGGTTTGGGTGAGGGCCAGCTGGATGTCGTTGGGGGTGAGGTTGGCTGGATCGATGGCGGCGGCGGCATC
>CAZONZ010000095.1:0-11777 GCA_964581005.1 uncultured bacterium | reverse complement strand
AGTGACATCGCCAATAGCAATGGCAAAGGGACGGAAATCAACGTCAAAAGATCCGAAAGAGGTAAAGCCTGAACCTGTACCAATGAGAACGGTTACGCTGCTACCTAGCGGATTATCATTGGCAGTCGCCAGATCTGGAATACCATCATTGTTTAGATCTCCAACTGCTAGCGCACCTGGATTCCCTGATGGAAGGTCGATAACGAAGGGGCCAATCGCAGTAAATTCACCTGAATCGTTACCTTCTAGTACGGTAATGGTTGCATCAGCAGCATTCAAAGCAACAATGTCAAAATTGCTATCACCGATCACATCCTCAACTACCACAGCGCGAGGTGCAGTTCCTACGACGATCTCTTCAGCTATAAACCCACCGACCTCATCAGGGATCAGCAGAGTCAGAGTATTGTTCGATCCGTCACCAAAGTTCGCTGTCACAATAAATCCTGCATTCGCTGACGGAGGTGGGGTTGGGGTTGGGGTCAGCGTTGGCGTTGGCGTAGGAGTCGGAGATCCTTCAACTGGAATGTTGATAATGTCATCCACACTACTCAGATCTTGATCTGGAAGAATGCTGTTGGTCTGGAGCAGCACATTCTCTGGAGTAACCGGATCCCCAAAGGCCAACAAGAGTCGATTGGCCACTAATACCGCTGTATCCTCCAGAGTCAGCTCATCTGGGGGTATTACAAAGTCAAAGCTGGCCCGATCTAACCCTGGAGTCAAGTTGTCGGCATCGACATCATTACTCTCCCCTGGCAGTAACCCATTTGCTACGGCTGCTAGGTTTTCGGGAGCAAACGGTCCCTCGTCCTCTTCCAACAACTCATCATTTTGACGAGCGGCGATCTGAAGCCCAATATCCGACAGAGTGATTTCATCCGCATCTTGCTGGTAGAGAGTAGCTACAAATTCCGCGGATAGGCCAATCGCTGTGGCCCCACCTAGTGTTGTAACTTGCACACACAGATCAGCTTCCACCTCAACCCCTGAGAGCTCAACGTGAGTGACTCCACCCAGATCCACAACTTGAGAGCTAGCATCGGCTACATAAGCAGTTTGACCATTACCAGGTGGATCGAAGGGGTAAGCCACGAAGGTTGCGGCCCCAACGGTTAGGGTGCTAGCAGCAAAGCTATCTTCATGGACAATCAGGGTCACATCACCAGCAGCCGTGTTGGGAGGCAGGCTCTGGGTGAAATGGACAGGGCTTCCTGATGTGGCTTCACACCGATTGGATTCGGCCAACACTGTGGTCGAGGAGGGGAAGGGATCTAAACTTACATCCAACCCATCCACAGTCCTAGTCGTTGGGGAACTGTCAGATCCACAGCCACCGAGTAGTCCAACTAGGGTCACTGTGGTCAGAAGTGAAGCAAGGTGGGATTGAGTTGATAAACGGATCATAGATTGATATCTCCGGTTGATTGAGTTGAGGATTGGACACGAAGGGACAAACTTCTGGTTGATTGAGTTGAGGATTGGACACGAAGGGACAAACTTCTGGTTGAATGGACTCTAATCAATCTGCAAATTCAAACGGCTTCATACAGGTGTAGCTCGATCCAGCTGCATCGAAGAAGGTGAAAACTGCCTCATAGTCACCCGGCCCAGAAATACTTAATAAGTCCGCAAGATCAGGCAAGGTCAATTCAAATTCACAACTTGAACCTGGTTGAGTGGCACTGCCGCAGTTTACATCCTCAGCTAAAAAGGAGTTGTCAATAAATCGGTCAATCATCAGATCAACAGGTCCTCTCTCCGGATCGATAAAGAATGCCTGCAACTCTAGGGCGGGGTCGGATGCAATGCCTTCAGTCCAGGTCACAGGCCCAGTGATCTCGATCTCGCCGGTTGTAGGTGTAATCAGGCTAGGAACGCTGTTCAGCAGAGCATCAAGATCTTCAGCATTGGCTACATCTCCTGTATCAGTCACAATACATCCAGTCATTGGAGTTGGAGTGAGTTCTGGAGTTGGAGTGGGCTCTGGAGTTGGAGTGGGCTCTGGAGTTGGAGTGGGCTCTGGAGTTAGGATTGAGGTCGGTTGGGGTGAGACAGGATCAAGAGGAGGGACAGCAACAGAAAAAGGACCAGGCCCAACTGGTAGGGCTTCAGCTGGATCAAAGTCACCACTCCCATTGCCTAATAACAAGCTGACTGTATTATCTGAAAAGTTTGCTGTCACAATGTCAGAGACACCATCCTGATTGATGTCTGTAGCAGCTACTGAGACCGGGGCTTCTCCGACTTCCAGATCAACTGCTGATAAGGTTATAGAATCGATGATCGAAACGGTGCCATCATCGTTATTCCCTGTCAGGATATCTAATACTCCATCACCGGTCACATCAGCAATCGCTAATCCTCGTGGATCAGCCCCTGTCGGTATAGGATCTTCAACCATGAAGCCACCTGACCCATTGGCAATAACAAGACTGACCGTATTATCATCAGTATTCCCCACTACAATATCTAAGATCCCATCACCAGAGAGATCCGCTACAGCAATGGATCGGGGTCGATTGCCAATGCCTTCGGAGATGACTTGAGCAGAGGAGAAGTCACCACTGCCATCCCCTTCTAAAACAGTGATCGAATCACTTCCTGCCGAATTGTCGTTGGGGACCACAATATCTGGTTGACCATCCCCAGTGACATCGCCAATAGCAATGGCAAAGGGACGGAAATCAACGTCAAAAGATCCGGAAGAGGTAAAGTCTGAACCTGTACCAAGGAGAACAGTTACGCTGCCACTAGTCAAAGCATCATTTGCAGTTGCTAGATCTAGGATGCCATCATTGTTTAGATCTCCAACCGCTAGTGATCCTGGATTTCCTGTTGGCAGATCAATGGGGAACGTTCCAACCGAAGTAAATACACCTGAATCATTGCCTTCTAGAACGGTAATATCTACATCAGCAGAATTCAAAGAGACGATATCAACATTGTTATCACCGATCACATCTTCTACAACGACAGCGCGAGGGGCTTCACCTACCTCAAGATCTTGAGCCGTAAACTCGCCAACTTCATTGGGGATCAGCAGAGTCAGAGTATTGTTGGTTCCATCACCAAAGTTCGCCGTCACGATAAACCCTGAGTTGGGAATTGGCAACACAGTACCTGCTTCGATTGAACAAGGAATAAGTAAATGATCCTCACAAAAAGACTCAATTTCTTCAGAAGTGTTGACACCCGTTTGCTGAATTGCAAATAATACTGCTGCATCCTCAACAGTTGCATTCTCTATATCTCCATTAAAGTTAGAGAGAGTGAGATCTTGACTTGCGGCGGTTGCTACATCCAGATCAACAGTTTCATTCAAGACAGTATTAACAAAGCTGACAATATTTGCTGGATCTGAGATCCCTTGAGATAGAGCAAAGGCAATCACCACGTCCTGACGAGTTGACAGATTAGGATTTCCCCCATAGATCAGTTGAACATTTTCAGAAGTGGTGGAAGGGTTCACAGAAACACCTGACTCAGGCGGACTTGTTGAACAGCCTGTGAATAAGATCAAAGCAGTCATTGGGAATGCAGGAAGGAGTCGGGAAAAACGGATCATGGCTTGATATCTCCTATTGATTGAGTTGAAAGTTCGACGCCGAGTGGGAAAACTTTAGTTCAGTAGGTTATGAGGAAACGCTGCACTATATTTACATTTACTATCCATAGCTAGCTCTCTGAATGAGTCGATGGAGGCTCCTGATCAACTACATATCTATAGAGATCATCGATCATTAAATGAACTCCTTGGATCCCAGGAAAAGCCCAATGCTCTTCTGGGACAACATAAACGTTGCCTCGCTGAACACCATCTAGTTGCTGCCATAGAGAATTAGCAAACAATTGTTCACGAGCTTCCTCATCTCCTTTTAAGGCACCCCAGACAAAGATCACATCTCCATCAGCATCCTCTAGTTTTTCTAGACTGATATCGATCCGAGTTCCTAATAATCGATACCGATCCTGAGCCGGAGGTCGCTTAATCCCGATCTCTTCAAGGATCACCCCAGTTGGAGAAGATTTGACATAACCAAAGATCCCATCAGCCCGAACTCGTAAAACTGACACTTCAACTTCATCCAATCGATCTCCCATGACTGCCCGAAAATCAGCAACTCGTTGTTCAAACTCTTGAATCAACTGTTCTGCTGTCTCAGATCGATTCACAATTTCACCCAGTTTTCGTAACCGATCTGAAATGGAGCGATCTGTGGCATTTAGAACGACTGTGGGTGCGATCTGAGAAAGTTGATCATAGATATCCTCATGAAAGGCAAGGGTAATGATTAGATCAGGATCCAGCAATGTGATCTTCTCCAAGCTAGGTTGAGAGATGGATCCAACAAGTTCAATCCCCTCAACCTGATCTTGAAGATAACCAGGCAAAGCATAAAGCCGATCAGCTGTATAGGTAGCTACTCCAACAGGTTTGATCCCAAGTGCGAGTAGATTATCGAAATCGATACCCGGAAATAAGATCACAACTCGTTCTGGATCTAAAGGAATTTCACTCTGACCCAAAGCATGTCGAATAACCTGGGTTGGTCGATCAGGATCCAAATTAGACTGGCTGGGTTCAGAACGCTGCACCACACCACAAGCTGTACAGGCAAAGATCAAGATCACTGCAGACAAAACCTGCCTACGGGAAGTGGAGAATCGCCAGCTTATCAATCCAAACAGTCGATCAAAAACAAAGAGCATCAGTTGACCTCAGCAGTAGCTATCATGAACAATTTGACCATCTTCCATCCGAATCTTTCGATCAGCGATATCGAAATAGCGATCATCATGGCTGATCACAAAAACAGTTTTTTGCTTTTGCTTGAGCTCTGGAATGAGTTGCGTATAGAAGATCCGCTTAAATACAGGATCTTGATCCGAAGCCCATTCATCAAATACGTAGACAGGACGATCTTCTAGAAAAGCAGAGAGTAATGCTAAACGCTTGCGTTGCCCTTGCGATAGATCTGTTGACGAGAGAATGCCAGATTGGATCTGGACTTTATGGGCTAGCTGAAGCTGCAATAGATAGTCATGGGCTTTTTGATCAAGATCATGCTCAAGAGCATCAGATTCAATACCCAACAAGCGCCTGAACAGATAGTAATCTGAAAATACAACCGAAAAATTTTGACGATACTGCTCACGATTAGCAGCGGTAATCAGAGTTTGATCGGTTTGAATATAGCCTTGTTCCGGAATATATAATCCTGTTAGTAACTTGACTAAAGTTGATTTTCCACTTCCATTACCTCCCACAATGAAGATAATCTGCTGAGCTTTTAGATCTATATTGATTGGCCCCAGGGTAAAGCTGTGTCCCTCAAGATCATGGCGATATGTGTAGGTTAACTCTACAAGCTTGATCGTATTCCATGTCAAGTGTGATGAAGAAATAGGCTGGAGGTTTGCGCAAATAGACGTTTCTTGTTCCTCGATCTGAACAGATAAAGATAGGCCAAGACTTTCAATTTTCGTCAGTGCAATATTAGCTTGGCTGAGCTGAGGTAAAGCATTAAGAATCCCGCGTAGAGGGTTAATCATGAAGATAATTGTGAGTGCATAGCTTGACATTACTGAAGTTGAGATCAGGGTCAGTTGACTCACTCCAAAAAACAGGAGACCAATAGCAACAAAAAATAGGA
Organism: uncultured bacterium; assembly: GCA_964581005.1. Lineage (GTDB taxonomy): Bacteria > Cyanobacteriota > Cyanobacteriia > Thermostichales > Thermostichaceae > CAZONZ01. The sequence continues at coordinate 6,120 of CAZONZ010000095.1, read as the reverse complement.
CTAAGGCCCAGCTATTGCCAACGGCAAAAAAGGTCATTGCTTTGATCCGGAACTTCTCAAAACTCGATGCTGTAGCTTTCAAATCTTGAGATAAGAAAGCTTGGCGACGATAGCGATTTAGCTTGAGCTCCTTAGTTCCCTCCACAACGCTGCGAAAGTGCTCGAATAACTGATCACGAGTCTCCCGCGCATCTTTCAAGGCTTTGGTTCCTCGATCTATCATATATTGATAGCTATAAGAACTAAGCCCGATGAAGACAAGTAAGCAGGCAAAAGTTGGAGGTGAGAGCCAGCTTAGATAAATAAAACAGCCTGTTACTAACGCAATATTAAGCCCTAAACTTGCAACCCAAGCAGAAGCTCTAGAGATCGCATCGATATCTTCGGTTAAAGCAACAAGTAATCGGGGTTTTCCAAGCTCTTCCACATGACGTAAAGGACAAGCCAAGATCTGCTGAATGAGATCCATTTCAGAATCGAAGACAATCTGTTGAGCCAAACGGACCAGAATAACTTGTGATGTAACTGTTGACATTAGAATCAGACCACAAAGTCCTAGAAAATTCCAAATGCTAAGATCGATGCCCGAATGACTAGGATCGAGAGCACGATTAATCAAAGCAATCAAACTGGCTGTACTCGCACCACTAACTAAACTGGTTAGCATGGCCAGTAGAACAATCAGTCGTGAGCGCTTGAAGAGTAAACGAATCAATTTCATAGCTTTCTGATGATCTTTTGGATGACTGAACCATTGAATGACTGAACCATTAGGCTTGAATCAATTTCAATACTCAATTGATAAGGATCCCAACATTGTGAAAGGATCTCCAGGATTAATGCCTGATCGAGTTCCTCCTGACTCAATATATCGTTGATCAAGAATATTTTTGAAATTGATTGAGGCTCTAGTCGAATCAGATTCATAGTAAATAGCTGCGTCCAATAGAGCGTAAGGATCGAGGGTAAAGGTGTTGTCGTTATCCCCTTGTCGCTCCCCAACTACAGAGATCCCAACTCCAAGTCCAAGTCCTTCTAGATCACTTCCAGGCTGAAATCGATAGGTTGTCCAAAAACTGCCACTATGATCAGGAACATTGCTCAGCCGATTACCCACTTCAATTCGATTATCTTCGGTAATCCGAGCATCAATATAGGAATAAGACGCAATCACATCCCAACCAGGAGATACCTCACCTGAGAGATCAAGCTCAACTCCCTGACTTTGTTGTTCGCCCACTGCGATCACGAAACCTGGATTATCTGGATCGTCAGTTGCAACATTTTGTTTAGTAATCTCATAAGCTGTCAAGGTTGCCGATAGTCGTCCATTCAGAAAGTCAGCTTTGACACCAACTTCATATTGCTCACCCAATTCAGGATCAACTAGAGATTCATCGACAGTTATATTAAATGGGCTTGAGACAAAGGATTCACTATAACTTGCATACACTGATAAAAAATCATTAGGTTGGTAAACGAGACCCATTTGAGGGCTAAACTCAGTAAAGGTTTCTTGAATAGTCTCACCTGCTAAACCATTATGATCTTGATTGAGAACAGAATCAAAGCGGCCTCCCATTAGAAGCTTGACATGCTCAGATAGAGAAACCAGATCCTGAAAATAGATCCCAATGTTTTCTGCTTGCGTGATCCGATCGGAAGTTGGTATTGAGTTTTCTTCATTCAGTATAGGTCGTCCTGTAGTTGAATAAACTGGATCAAAAATATTAATACTAGGAGCTGATCCAAGGCGTGTCTTTATGGGACGAGCCTGTCTTGCAACTTCGATACCAAACAACAAGCTATGCTCAAGTGTCCCTGTTTGAAATTCCCCTGAAGCCTCATTACGGAGAATAAATGTCTCAGTCAACTCTGGTTCCGAGAAGAAATAGCCCCGATTCAAAACACCCGTTGACTCATTCAAATCGCTCCCTTGTGTATTAAAACGAAAGCGATCAGTTGATGAGAATCGAAAGGAGTGCCGTAGAGACCACTCTTGACTGAGATTGTATTCCAGCTGATAGCCAACTCGATATTCACTGATCCGAGATTCATCGAATGGTTCGCCAAGCCGACGACTAAACGGAATATCGGCAACCTGGGTTCCTATAGCAATTAAGCCTCGATCAAACGGTCGCCGATCATGAAGATATTCGGCATCCACAGTCAATGTGATCCGATCACTGATCTCCCAGACCACAATTGGGGCGATAAACTGACGTTCAATGTCGGTGAAATCACGAAATCCTTTGCTATCCTCGAAGACAGCGTTGAGGCGGTAGCGCAGAGTTGCTTCCAGATTAAGCGGCCCAGACATATCGATCTGAGAACGAAGTCGATCAAAACTACCTGCTTGGAGTTCGATCGAGTAGAAGGGTTGGGATAAAGGTTGTTTGGTGACAAGGTTAATCAGTCCCCCTGGATCCAGTTGCCCTTGAAGTAAAGAGGCTGGACCCTTCAAAACTTCAACTTGCTCTAAATTAGCGGTTTCCCTTACGGCTGATCGCTCCGCAAAGACCCCGTCTCGAAATCCATCTCGTAAGATAGATCCTGAGGGAAATCCTCGAATCAGGAATGTATCTGTGGTGTCTCCTGAACTGTTGTCACGGCTGACTCCACTCACGTTGCGGAGAACCTCCTGTAGCTCAATAGCTCCTTGATCTTCAATCACTTGCTCTGGCACCACTTGCACGGAGAGCGGAAGATCTCGGATCAAGGCGTTGGTTCGAGTTGCAGTGGCTGCAGTGCTGCGTCGATACCGATCTCGTGTCGCCGTCACCTCGATCTCATCCAACACAAACCCTGCCTCTTGGCCAGCTTCCTCTACACTCACAACAATGATCTCGATCCCGGTTGAGGTAGGAACCAGATCAACAATAGGTAAACCGGATTGCCCCTGAATCTCTAAACGGACAATACCCGGATCTAAATCAGGATTTGTGGTAGCGCTGGTCAGCGTAATCGAGATAATACCGGGATCTACATTCTCCCACTCAGTATTTTCGCCTGGATCCAGTTGCAACTGAGTATTTTCAAAGTCGAGCTGAAGGACTGTTCCATCCTGGAGGATCGAGGGCTCAGCAAACTCTCCAGTTGGCGTCTCTAACTGAATTCTGACTTGACCCTCTGCCATTGAATCAACTTCGATCCCCGTGATTGCGGCAGTCTCGGCCCACACCCCTGGGATCCATACGATCAAGGCAAGGGGGGTAAGGAACCAACATGGATTGATGTTCATGCTGCAACCTCAATAAGCATCCTAAGAACAGTCCAACCCTCAAAAGGGGTCACCCAGCCAAAGCGGTAAGAGCTTCACGCCTATTCAGATTACAGAAAAACGAAAGTAATTCTCAGCTAAATTGTCTTTCAAACGGATCTTCTTGTCTCTCAAACGGATTAACTTGCTTGGGATCCTCTAGGCTATTGATGGCTCTGATTCGCTCTAAGTCTTTCCCAGTAAAGCTTACAGCGTTTCCACTCAATAGCATCACCACTTCGATCCCAGTGAGTATCAGCCACTTAGAGATGCATAAGGATGCAAAATAGTTGCAGTAGTTTGTTGTGGCCTAGCTTGGGATATGAAACGTCAGCCTCTGGGTTTTCTCCATCTGTCTTGTCAAGGACTTCTGGTGCTTGGTCTTAGCCTCTCGATCCTTTCCAGTTGCTCAGATCAAAGTACCTCTGGGCTGGTTACCTCAGTTCCTGACTCAGCCCCCACAACAACACCCACAGTTAGTCCAACACCTACAACTCCCCCATCAGCCGATCCTGATCCTGCACCGAGTCCCACGATTGGGCCAGCACCTACCCCAGCGCCTTCGCCAACAACTAATCCGAATCCCACGGCAATTCCAACCTCTAGCCCTACTTCTGTACCTACACCTGTACAGGATCCGATTCCCTCTCCGACTCCAACTGCAGGATCCACTCCTGGTCCTGAGCCCACTGGAACTCCAGAACCAACCTCCAGCCCTGAGCCCACTGGAACTCCAGGACCAACTCCCAGCCCTGAACCGACTGGAACTCCAGAACCAACTCCCAGCCCTGAACCGACTGGAACTCCAGAACCAATCCCCAGCCCTGAACCGACTGCTACTCCAGAACCAACTCCCAGCCCTGAACCGACTGCTACTCCAGAACCAACGCCAACACCGATCTCAACTCCAGCTCAAGGAGGATTTGGGTGTGTATCAACTTCAACAGGAGATGTGGCAACTTCGCAAAGTATTGATTCACTTCTCGATAATCTTCCCTCCTCTATTTCAGGATCAAGCCCGTTTGTGCTTAGCGGTCCACTGAGCCTCACCCAGGGCATTGCGACTAATCCAGCCTTAGAAATTGAACTTGTCTTTCTTCCTCCGGATAGTCCTCCCCTTCCTATCAATATCGACAACTTTGGTCTAGATCGTTACAGTGCAGCGGATGTTGGCTGTTCGGGTGCAACTCAGCCAGGTGGCAGCTGTAACTTCAGTCTGGCTTTAGAAGTAGAGCTACTATCTGCCATTGTGGGGAGTGGAGACTATGAAACAACATTCCGCTTCTTTGATGCAGCTGGATCATCCTACTCGTGTCAGAAAAACTTCAGCTTAAGGAACTGATTTCACCTGGTGTTTCACCTAAAACCATTTAGATTTTGGTTGAAATTAAGATCTTACGTTTGCTGATAATCACAACGATCAAGCCTCTGTCGATCGCTGCAGATAGATCTTGGGTGGAGACCCAAACTTTTTCCGAAAAGCAGCCACAAATGAACTGCGGCTAGAGTAGCCCACTGCTCGTGCAACATTACTAACTTTCATCCCTTGATCAGCTAGCAAATAGAGAGCTTGATCTAATCGCGATTCTTGAAGATATCCAAAAACAGTTGTTCCAAACAGATAGCGAAATCCCACTTTAAGCTTATAATCATTCAATCCGACTTGCCGAGCAAGACCCAGTAATGATGGAGGAGTTTTGAGGTTTTGGTTCAAGATCTCACGGGCCTGACGAATCCGATCCAGATCTTCAGGTTGCAAGCCTGAAGGTAGTGTAGGATGATCGGTTGTGGCCGCAAGCGTATGTAGCTGTTCGCGCAACTGTTCTAATCGTAAGGCGATCAGTTCTAAAACTTTGGCTTCTAGATATAGTTTACGACTCAAACCCTGATAAGGACAGTTCAATAGTTGCTGTAAAGTCACTCGCATCAAGGGAGTGATCGGCCCGTATCCACAGGTATATTGCTTAGTTAAATGTAAGCAAAACTCAGTGAGATCAAGTTCAGTAGGATACTCAGAGATTCCAACAATCCATTCAAGTAAGCAGCGGATATCGGTAGGTAACCAATCAAGCTGACTGGCAAAAGTACGCCAGAGCTGTTGGGGAGAGTTTAATAAGATATCGACTTGGAGGATCCGTTCTCCCCCTAGCCGCTCTAGTGTTTGCGGCTGATTTAGTCGGATAGGAAATGGAGCTGTAAAGCAGTGAAAACATTGACCTGCACGCCGAATCTGACCATCTCCAAATAAACAGCTTCCAGAAATCTGAAAGCCAAATTCGACAGGTACAGGAGTTTGAGATCTCCCTTGGATGATTACAGAATCTTGAAATTGATAGTCATGAATCAGGATCGATATCCCGTCTCGAAGTTGGATCTGGTGCCGTTGACCTTGACCTAAATGGTGCGGACAACGCTGCAATTGCTCATCTGGATCGAGATCAGGAGCAGAATTTTGCTGCCACAAGGCTTGCAGTTCATCAGCATTGAGAAGAATTGCCACAGGACTTGCTTAGCTCCATCTAAAGATTCACTCCTAACGCAAAGAAAAACTGATCGGGACGGTTACCCAGGAAGCAACGGGTTGAGATCCTTTTTGGGCAGGAGAAAACTTCCAGGATTGCACAGTCGTTTGGGCCGATTGATCAAGAGCAGGGTAACCACTAGAAGCCACAATTTCCACCTGTACCACTTGGCCATTTTGATCAACTCTCGCCCTCAAGGTTACTGTCCCTTCCTGATTCATTCGCCGAGCTTGTTCAGGGTAAGTCGGTTGAGTCAAATGTTGAGGCAAAGGTCGAGCTAATACATCAGGAGGCCCCTGATCAACGGCAGGTGCTGGTGTTGGGGGCGGGGGTGGAGAA
>CAZONZ010000094.1:0-11785 GCA_964581005.1 uncultured bacterium | reverse complement strand
GGTCATCAGCCCCGTTGTCCCTTCGGTTAGCGCAAATGGAGTCGGAGCAACATACATTTTTCAATCTCGAATCATGATATCGCCGTAGCTTCCGAATCCCTTGACGCTCTTGTTTTTGTGAACGTACTCCCGATCTGCATTGAGAAAGTCACCATGACAGATTACTAAACAGATTACTAAATCGATGACTGGGTAACAGCGACGGCCTCCAACTTGAGTAGAATATTGCGAGAGATCGGCAGGGTAACGACCGAACACATAAAAAACTTGTCTTCCATTGTGGGAACCAGAGGGAGCTTGGCTGTTGCAGTCATAATCTCGTTCGCGTCCTGGCCAAGCTAAGCCCTTGATTTCAAAACTATCAGCAGAATTTACCATCCGAAAATCAGGATAAGTATTTCGGCCTGGAGCTTCAAAAAATAAATTTAGCGACTCCAATCGTTTCTGAAACCAGTTTTGGAAATGAAACTCTTTATCCTTTGCACTGACTGACTCAATTAGCTCTCCCTGCTGGACAGCTTCAACACATTTTTGAAAAACATCAAGTGCTACGGACATACTCATCATCCACAATAGCTTAAGTACTGGTTGTCAAAGTGAGCAGATTTGACTGCTTATCAATCTTACTCTAATCCCAGATCTCTGAAGCTTGGGAGGAATTTACGGGAGTACGCCTAACAAAGGCTTAATCCATCGATCCGCCAAAGCCATCATCTAAAGGATCAAAATCTTCGTTAACATCAGGATCAAATTCAAATTTAGCTTCCCCCCCCATGTCTTGAACCGGCCAGTCTTCGTTTTCGCCACCCACGATCAGGCGCTGGAGCGTGAGATATTCTTGGCTTAAGGTGATCATGGCATTGATCAAGACATCTAGGGAGAGGGCATCCGTTGTGCCAAGCTCGAACCAGCAGCGGCCCCAGTTTTCCTCGTATTCAGGAGTGCCCATGTTGTGCATGAGGGAGGGGAGTTGATCTGGCTCTGGCTCGTAGTCCATGTAGCTCAGATCGACTCCAGCGGCTTGAGCGGGCAGAGAGGTCGCGTTAAATCCTCCTAACATGCCCAGGGTGTACCAGGAATCCAGGACTTGTTCGAGATATTGCTTCTCTTTTTCCGACGGGATCGTTTCAAACTCAAACCAGATCCAGAGGTTATTCCAGTCGCACTCCCGAAATTCGATCTGCATGAGTCAGTCCTTAACAGTCTTGGGGTTTCGCAGCTCTATCCGATCACTCATCGTTATCCTCAACCTCTGGGGTCGAAGCTGGATCAGGATCGGTTTCAGTTGCTTCAATCTCTGGGGTTGCAGGTGATCCAAGCTCAGTTGTGGCCTCTTCAGCCTCGTTTGAGTCTTCAACCTCTGGGGTAGCAGCCGATTCAGCAGAAGGTGTTTCCTGACTTGCCTCTGAGTCTGCTGGTTCAGGAGTAGCAGTTACTGTAGGATCAGGTGATTCTTCAACGTCATCCGATGCTTCTGTTTCTGAAGGATCAGGAGTTGCTTCAACCTCATCGGATTCCTGTGTTTCTCCAGGATCAGGAGTTTCGGTTGTCTCGTCTGATGCTTCTGTTTCGGTTGGATCAGGCGTTTCAGCTGTTTCGTCCAATCCTTCCGCTTCGGTTGGATCAGGAGTCTCTGCAGCTTCATCCGATCCTTCTGTTTCGGTTGGATCAGGGGATTCTACAGTTTCTTCTGATCCTTCCGTTTCAGCAGGGCTGGGTTCTGTCGTAGGTGTCGAAGGAGCACCGGACAACGGTCTTAAAGTCTCCACCGCTGACTGCAGATCATCAAAGGCCAGCAGATCGACAATAGCAAGATCTGGTTGGAAGCTGCTGCGAACGTAGACATTTTCACCAGTTTGAGCAAAAGTGATCTCGATCTCCTCAGATTCCGATCCCTCCTCTGCCTCCTCGATCAAGGTGACGCTAAAGATAGGATCATTCAGAGCTGCCGTTGCTGTGGGATCCTCTGCAGGGACAAAATCAGTGGCTTCCAGCGCTTCGATCGTGGTGAAAAAGCTATCCAGGATTACCGTTCGATCTGGCTGATCGGAGATCTCCCAACGGCGACCTAGATCTGGCGCTGGAGCTGGGCTGGCGTCAGGGCTGGGACTGGACTCAGGTGTGGGTTCTACACTAACAGAAGAAGGCAACAAGATCCGGCTTAAGCTTGGATTGGCCGCCTCGATCCGGACTTCCTGGATTGCGTCGGGATCAAACTCGGCTAGCTGTTTGTCGCGTAGATCGTTGGGGGTGATCTCAAAGGCTTCAGCAGTGCTCGTCGCAATCGTGGCAATGGTGGGGGATTCTGAAGTGATCACATAGACTTGACCAGCTTCTTCATCTCTTGCTAGAGCTAGGGTGATCGGTTCGTCTGAGGTCTCAGAGGCAACGTTGAGGGTGATCTCAATATCAGGTTGATCTAACCCATATTCAGCGAGATCGGCTTGAGTTTCAGCCACAAAACTAGCAGCCTGGAGATTACTGAAGCGACCTGTGAGACGAGCAACGGCAATGGGATCCACTTTAACGCTAGCGGGTTCTGTCATGTCCCATCCCGATCCCGTTTGCTCCAATCGGAGGGTCGTGATCGAGTCGTCAGCTGTGGGGGAGGTTGTTGGTTCAGGTGTTTCTGGAGCTGCGGGAGTTGATGTTTCTGCAGATCCTGGAGATGTGGGGGTCTCTGAAGCTTCTGGAGTTTCTGAAGACTCTGAAGACTCTGAAGGGTCTAACGTCTCTGAAGGTTCGGGGGTTGCTTCAGTGTCGGCTTCCTCCTGATTGGCTTGGCGGCGGATCAGCTCGATCGACTCAAGCATGGAGGGATCGACTGCCAGCAGAGTCTTGTTGCGGAGGGCAAATAAGCTGGGGGCAAGTGATCCGCGTTGGCCGGATGGGATTGTGAAGATCGGGTTGTCATCCACCTGAAGGTAGAGACTGGTTCCTTGAAAGTCGAGGGTGCCCAGCTTCAGGGTGTGGGTTGTGCCGTCGTCGAGGGTAAGCGTGAGGGTTTCGGCGGCAGGATCCAGGCCAAACTCACTCACATCCGTTACATCTTCAAGCGGATCTTGGGGATCGAGTCGGTTTGCAGACTGGAGTAATGCCCCGATGGTCACATCATCGCCCAACGCGGTTACAGGTTCGGTGATCTGCCAGGTTGAGTCAGAGTCAGCTGTTTCCGAGCTCTCCGGATCTAGCCGCTCGATGTGGATCGTTTCCATCTCTGGGGATTCGGCAGTCTCGGAGGGGGTGCGCTCGATCGTGATCTGGTCAACCACGGCGGGCTCAAACTTGAGTAGGAGGCGCTCCTCGGTAGCAAGCTCTTGCTGCTTTTCTCGTACACTCTCGAAGGCGATCACACCAGCCGCCAACGCCAGCGCGATCAGCACCAAAATGACCGTACTGCGTTTCAAGGTTCCAGCTCCTTTGCTTGATCAGATTTGTAGATCACAACGTTGATGGATTAGCGACGCTGCCACCAGATGGACACACCCGTCACGATCGCTAACAAGGGTAAACCCAGGATCGCCAGCAATCCGATCTGGTTGAGGTTGCGTTGGGTGAGCTCCAAGCGGCGATTCGTGATCGATTTAGGCCGGATCGAGATCCGATCGGATTGTTCGACCAGCCAGTTGATGCTATTGAGGAACAGATCGGCATTGCCCTGTTGGTTAAAGTTGCCATCGATCACAAAGTTGGAACTGCCAATCATCACGAAACGCGCTTCACGAGGACCGTCATCAGCTTCCGCTGGATCAGCTTCTGTATCCGCTGCCGTGTCTTCTGAACTCTCTACATCCTCGGATCCATTGGCCTCATCAGCATTTTCAGCCTCCGTTACTGTCTCATCATTTGACTGATCGGCATCTTCAGCCTCGGTTGCATCATCTGAAGCCATTGCCTCAACAGTGACTTCTCGACTCAAGGCTACGGCCAGATCCAGAGAACCTGGAAGATCCTCAGCTGCGTCGTATCGAACTTCTTGAGAGGTATCCCCCCCTAGATCAACACTCGTTTCACCCCAAACCCCTTGTTGACTGGTTGAAACCAAAACGGTCTCGGTGACCTCTTCAGGGGCTGAGACCTCAATCGATCGAGCCAGAGGGAAAAGTGTTGCTACCCCTTGAGCGCTCAGATCTTCCGTAATGGGATGGCCGCCATAGTTCGCCCCCAACGCCACAAAGGGACCACTGCGGAATAAGGTTTGACTGAGCTGATCCACCACCACCGCATCATTGAGCTCGATCCCCCACGCTTCAAACAAGGGATCTAAATCCACATCCACTTGCGGTCCCAGCAACAGCAGCAGCTTGCCTCCCTGGTCGAGATAGGCGATTAGTTTGTCCACCTCTCCAGGTAAAAAGGTTCGTTCTGGACCCGCGATCACCACGGCTCCTGTAGCCTCATCAATCTCGTCATTGATCAGATTGAGGGTTTCAACGGTAAATCCTTCTTGCTCTAAGGCTGCAGAGGCTTGAGAGAGAGAAGGCTGGTTTGGGACGGCATCCAGAGAAATTTCGCCATGTCCTTCCACAAACGCGATCGGCAACGACTCCGTTTCGATCACTTTCAAAATGGCGGGAGTCAGCTCACTTTCTAAGTTGGCTGGATCGGGTTGTAACACTTGCTGTCGCCGATCTCCTGATTCGACCACCAGCGTATTATTACTGCTCACTTCATAGCGGCGAGTGAGTTCAGGCGATCGACGCGGATTAACAATTTCAAAATCAAACTGATCCGGATTCACCCGTTCGTAGCGCTCCAACTGTTGCCGGACTTCCGGGCTAACCTCCAACGCAAAAACCCAAACCTTGATGCTTTGATCTAAAGTCTGCAAAACGCTACGAGTCTGAGACGAAAGACTAAATAATCCACCTTGGGTCAGATCAAACGTGGTCTGGTAGCGAACCCCCAAAAAGTTGATCAACCCCAGAATCACGACCACAGCCACGATCGAGATCAAAATGTTGCTATTGCTTTGGGTAGATCGCAGTCCGATAAATTCAGCCAGTAACTGCCGCCGCCCAAAAGCCCACAATCCAGCTAAAGCTGCACTGGCCCCGATCATCATCAAGGGGATCACGGTCCAGCCTGTAAAGCCCGCCCCCAACACCAATCCGGCGAAAAGGATGCACAGACTCAAAATTCCAGCCCAATTGATCCAGTTATCCATCGTCACTTTCATGGCTGCTGCCTCGATTGCTCACCTGTGTTTGCGTTCTCTAGATTCGGGTTGGCCCTGGGTTACGAAAGTTGATCGTCGAAGAATCGATCGGTTTGGGTTGGGTTCTGTTGATCCCTAGCGATTCCCATCGATCCCAATTGCCCCTATCGATCCATGTCGCAATCTCCAATACTCCATCGGGTGTTGTCTGGATCTCGGTCTAATTTCGCTGCCACCGTAGGAGCTCGATCGATTGCACCGTTAAAAAGATCCCTAGCGCGATCATGCTGACAAACATAATGATGCTACTGGTCGAGATCGCGCCCCGCACCCAGCCAGCATACTGTTCCAGCAAGGAGAGATGTCGCAATGTTGACGAGACCACCCCACTGTCATCCCCTGCTGCAGCATCAATCACGTAGAGGAGCAACACCATCCCAAACGTTCCAACCGCAGCGATCAAAGTGTTGTCCGTGAGCGAGGAAACAAACATCCCCAACGCCATGACGCTAGCCGAGAGTAAAAGCAAACCCACAAATCCAACCCATACCATTCGGTAATCCATCGGCGGATTGCTGGAGCTGTAGGTCACGATCCCATAGGCGAAGAGAGGCAGCAACATCGTTAGATAAAAGGTCAACACAGCCAGCCATTTCCCTAAAGCCACCGATAAGTTCGTGATCGGGGAGGTTGCGAGGAGCTCCATCGTGCCGCGTCGCCGTTCTTCCGCGTAGAGCCCCATCGTGAGCATGGGCAGAATGAACAGAGATAACGTGCCCAGGACACTGAGAAATTGTTGGGAGACTGCCATCGGAGCATCAAAACTTTGACCGCCCCCCTGCTGAGCAAACTGATCCACCTGTAACGAGATCAGTAGAGCTTGACTGACGATACTAGTAAAGAAAAAGCCAGCCAAGATCCAGAAGACAGCGGCCACAACGTAGGCGATCGGAGAGGTGAAATAGCTGCGTAATTCTTTGCGGAGAATGGCAGAAATGCTGGTGATCATATTGATGATGCTGATCATGAGTTGGCCTCCTGTAGAGCGGCATCCAGCCCTTCTTGAGTCGTGAGTTGCAGGAAAATATCTTCGAGCGATGCTTGAGACCGCCGGATCTCATAGATCCCCGCCCCCGCCTGCACCAACGCAGTGGAAACATCCCGGACCCAGCGATCCCCTTGGGTAGAACTGCCAACCTGGACTGTCCAGCGGTGCTCGCCTGTCAGGTCCGCCTCCGATCCATCCCCTTGATCCGATCCAGCTGGATCGGGAGAGGCTTGAGCGTCTGAGGATGTTGCAAGTTCTGGAGAGTCTGAAGATCCTGAAACTGCGGGAGATTCTGCAGTGGCTTCAGCTTCTAGGGCAACTTGGGACTCTGAAGATCCTGCCACTTCAGCTTCACTAGATTCAGCAGATTCTGAAGTTTTTCTAGATTCTTCAGATTCGGATCCCATGTCCCCTAATTCCAAGGCGGCTTGAGCTGAGGCAAGTTGGATCTGCAGCACCCTCAGATCGGGAATATTCGCTAAGGTCTGGGTGATCAGGGCGCGGGATCCCTCAACCTGGAGCAGCAATTGTTGTTCACCCTGTAACTGAGCCACCAATTCCGACGGCGTCCCTGTTGCCACCACCTGACCCCGATTGATGATCACCACCCGATCACAGGTCATACTGACTTCCGGCAGGATGTGGGTGGAAAGAATGATCGTATGATCCCCAGCCAAACTCTTGATCAGGTTGCGAACCTCAATAATTTGTTTGGGATCGAGGCCCACCGTGGGCTCATCCAGAATGATCACCGGGGGATCATGAACCACCGCCTGGGCCAGACCCACCCGTTGCTTAAACCCTTTGGAGAGCTTGCGGATCAGAACCTGACGTTTTTCGGTGAGGCCGCAGCGTTCGATCGCATGGTTGACTCGTTGGGATCGATCTCCAGGACTGACGCGCTTGATCTGAGCCACAAAGTGGAGATAGCTTTCCACCGTCATATCCAAGTAGAGCGGCGGAGTTTCCGGCAGATAGCCTAACCGTTGCCGCACCGCCATCGAGTCTTCTGCGACATCAAAGCCCGCCACACGAGCTGTCCCCGACGTAGCCGGGAGAAACCCCGATAGGATCCGCATCGATGTCGTTTTGCCTGCACCATTCGGTCCCAGGAAGCCCATGATCTCTCCCGGCTCGACCCGAAAGGTGACATCCCGGATCGCCGAAAATGTGCCGTAGATCTTGCTGAGTTTCTCGACCTCAATCATGCTTCAGCTACCTTGTTCCTAAAGCCCATCAGAAACAGTAGCACAGCTTGAGAAATTCGCTAAAGTTCACCCGATCGTTAAATCATTCCAAAAAAAGTTGAATTTTACACCAGTTGCCACCTTGACAACCCAACGACCTCTCCATCTCCAGGAACCACAACCCCGATCTCAATCGCATCCGGAAATAGCTCCAGGGCGTGATCCCGGCTGGTAGGCGGCAGAAGCAGCACCAACCCGATCCCCATGTTAAACGTGCGAAACATCTCAAGCGGCTCAATCGATCCCTGCCGAGCCAACCAAAGAAATTCCGGCGGGATCGTCCAGCTCTGAGCCTGGATCTGAGCTGATTGATCCACCTGCAACACCCGTGGCAGATTCTCCAGCAGTCCCCCGCCTGTGATGTGAGCCATCGCCTGGATCGCTAAGCCCGCCCGTAACGCTGCCAACACCTCTGGCACATAGATCCGCGTCGGAGTTAGGAACGTCTCTACCAAGGATTGATCCCATCCTGCAGGGGTTTGATCCCACTCCCATCCCCGATCAGCAACAACCTTCCGAATCAAGCTGTAGCCATTACTGTGAGCCCCTGAACTGGGTAATCCAAGCAACAGGGATCCAACCTGAACCCGTTCCGGCCCTAAGATCTCAGCCTTTTCCACGATCCCAACACAAAATCCTGCCAGATCGTACTGATTCGCGGCATAGAACCCTGGCATTTCCGCCGTTTCCCCTCCTAACAGGGCACACCCCGCCAGTTCGCAGCCTGCCACAATCCCCTCGATCACGTGAACTAAAGCATCCGGATCCAGCTTGCCAGTGGCCAAATAATCCAAAAAGAACAAGGGTTCAGCCCCAAGGGTTAAGACATCATTGACACACATCGCTACCAGATCAATCCCGATAGAACGGTGATCCTGGCAGACCTGTGCTAACGTCAGCTTGGTTCCAACCCCATCGGTTCCTGCCACCAACACAGGCGCTCGGAAGCCGCTGGGCACCTCAAACAGTCCTGAGAACCCTCCGATCCCTGCCAACACTTCTCGCCGTTTGGTACGGTCAGCTGCACTGACAATCCTCTTGACAAGGGTGTTACCCTGGTTTATGTCAACACCCGCTGATCGATAGTCCACTGATTGCAATCCTCTTGAGAACCCATCTCCTTCATTATCCCGGTCTAGCTATTCAGCTAGCGGTTGGCCAATTTTAAGGCCAATTTTATGTTTATCCCGGCGAAGCATACGTGCTACCCTGGTTACGATTCAAACCTTGATCCATTTCTGAATCACTGAGGTAATTTATCAAACCTTGATTAACTCTCAAACCTTGACTTGTTCCTCAATCAAGATTGCACCTAAGGACCGTTGGGGATCCAACTCTGGTCTATGATCATCTGTTCAGTATAGAAACCTCTCAGCCTAACAATGACAGGGCTCGGTTGAGTGTTTAGATCCCCTCCATTCACAAAACTATATGATAAAGTGACTTCGATTTGCGCCGTGTTGCACTGACCCTTACTTGGACTACAGGACTTTATGCGGAAAGGTCAATCGTTCGGTGCGCTCCTCGCTATTTTGGCAGCAACGGCATCGATCCCACCGATTGCGCGTGCTCAACGGGAGGTCTCTCCTGATTCTCCCCACCTGGCCTCAGCACCTCGTCAACTCCTCCCATCCCGCATGACAGCAGCAGGATGGCTCTCCTCCCCCCCGCATGATCGAACACCTCTGAGCGATACTGCCATCGCCTCCACCCCACCCCTCACTGCTAACGCCAATCTCGCCAACTTCCCCACTCAAGCCCAGATCCAATCTGACGGATCTCTTCGTCAACCTCCTCTGGTTCAGGCCCCTGCTACCCTCAATGCACCCATTTTGAAGCCCGCCACCCTTGATCCCCCCCATCAATCCTCTCGTCCCTCAGTCCTTCCAGCTCAACGGGAGTGGGTGATCCCCACCCAGAGGCCATCAGCTGAGATCGAGATCATCGCTGCAGATCCGGCCCTCAAGATTGGCCAATGGCAGGAGAATGAGATCCGAGGCGATCTGCCTGTGTCAACCCTGCATCAGTACATGATGGATGACAAAGCTGTTTCCACCGTTTATCTGCGAGATCTACCTGTGATCAGTTTTGTCGAAAATGGGGATCAGGAAACTCCATTACTACGGGCTAGTTCGCTTGTGGCTCAGCTTAATCAACTTAGCCAGAGTTACCTCGGTAACCAAGACATTACTCTGGATCTGGTTGAATCCGAGACGTCTTCAGATTCCGACTCCGATCCGGTTTTTCAATACGCTATTCGGGTTAATGATCAGGAATTGGTGCGAATTGATCAGGGAATTTTGTTGGTCGGGACAACGAAAACGCCAACGGATGCAGCTCTACTGGCAACCAACCGTTTGCGTCGCCTATTGCTCGATGCTCCCCCCGTTCAAGCCCCTCCTTCCCCAACTCCCCCTCAACCAGATCCCTTAGCTGATCCAGCTTTAACCCCCAATCCCCTTTCCGCCCATCTCCCGGCCAAGAGCCATCAGCAACAAGAGGGCTATGCCTCCTGGTACGATCCCTCCAAGTACAATCCGTCTGCAGACCCAGAGCATGACTTTACAGCTGCCCATCGATCCTTGCCTTTGGGAACGTTGGTTCGAGTGATCAATTTAGCCAATGGCAAACGCACAGTTGTAGAGATCAACGGTCGAGGTCCCTTCACTCCAGGCCGCGTGATCGATATTTCTGTGACTGCTGCCGAAGCGCTGGACATGATCCAGACCGGGGTTGAACGGGTTCGGCTCGAAGTCCTCAATTCACCTCAATAGCCCAGATCAAGAGGATCCTAAGTTTCCCTCAAGGGATCCCTTGATCTCGGTGAGACTCAAGCCCCTAAGGAAGCAGAACCTGGATCGGGATCCTTCTAGAGGCTGGGCGCAGCGATCTCTCAACGAGCTTACGGATCGGTGTGGGAGCATCCTTGGGATAGGACGGATTAGCAAAACTTATCGATCTAGCTTAAACTTAGGCAAGAATCGGAAGGACTCGACAATCTTTTGCCGCAAATCGTGAAAAGTATCTTAAGATTAAGGCTAAAGCAACAAGTCTTGTCCTAGTCAAACAGCTTGGGAGGTTCTCGATGGCTCTAGTTGCAATGCGGACACTGCTGGATCACGCAGCCGAGAATGGTTACGGTATTCCGGCCTACAACGTCAATAATATGGAGCAGATCCAGGCAATCATGCAGGCTGCGAACGAAACCAACAGCCCAGTGATCCTGCAAGCATCTCGTGGTGCCCGCAAATATGCTGGGGAGAATTTCCTCCGCCACCTGATCCTGGCTGCAGCGGAGACCTATCCTCATATTCCCATCGCCATGCACCAAGATCATGGCAACAGCCCTGCCACCTGCTATTCCGCCATCCGCAACGGCTTCACCAGCGTCATGATGGATGGATCCCTCAAGGAAGATGCGAAAACTCCCGCTAGCTATGAGTACAACGTGGAAGTAACTCGGACGGTGGTTCAGGTTGCCCACTCGATCGGGGTCAGTGTGGAAGGTGAATTGGGCTGCCTGGGATCTCTGGAAACCGGCATGGGTGACAAAGAAGATGGTCACGGTGCTGAGGGTGTGCTTAGCCATGATCAACTGCTGACCGATCCCGATCAAGCTGTTGACTTCGTCGCTCAAACCCAGGCTGATGCTCTGGCGGTAGCGATCGGAACCAGCCACGGCGCTTACAAATTCAGCCGCAAGCCAACCGGCGATATCCTCGATATTACTCGGATCGCTGAGATCAATCGCCGTCTGCCCAACACCCACCTGGTGATGCACGGTTCCTCCTCCGTGCCTAAGGATCTGATCGACGTCATCAATGAGTTCGGCGGCTCCATCCCTGAAACCTACGGGGTTCCGATCGAAGAGATCCAACGTGGGATCAAGAGTGGTGTTCGCAAGGTCAACATTGATACTGACAACCGTTTGGCGATCACCGCTGCGGTCCGTCGCGCTCTGGCTGAAAAGCCTGAAGAATTTGATCCTCGCCACTTCCTGAAGCCTTCGATCAAGGAAATGCAGAAGGTTTGCGCTGAGCGTTACAACGCCTTCGGTTGTGCAGGCAACGGCACCAAAATCAAGATGAGCAATCTGGATGAGATGGCTGCTAAGTATGCTTCTGGCGAGCTGTCCGCTAAAGTTGCTGTGACGGTGTAGCGATCCAAGCTTAGGGTCAAGTCTGAGCCATCCAGCTAGCCCCCTAAGGGCTATCGATCGAGGCAACTCTAGCCCAACTGAATCGAATCGTTAGGGTTGGATGAGCTTCGATGATCATGTTGAACAAAAAGAGTGACGCATTCCCCCACCTCGCCAACGGCAGGTGGGGGTCA
>CAZONZ010000093.1:10033-11794 GCA_964581005.1 uncultured bacterium | reverse complement strand
AGCCTTCTGGATCAGATACTGCATTTTGCCAAAGGGGTAGGGAGATTCGATCCAGGCTTCTTCGCCTTGAGCATTCACAACACTGAAATAAAGAATGTAGGGCAGAACGTCCTTACGGAAGGATTCATAACGCTCTCGAATCACCATCTCAGCGGTGAGGCTGCCAACTCGTAACATCCGTGTGATCTGGCCAATCACTTGCTTGATCACAGTTTCTTTGTTTTGCTCCACAATTTGCTTATGGCGCTCCGCAAATCGGATCAAGACTTCGCGCTTAAAGAGATCTTCATCGGTTTCGCCCAAGGCTTCAAGCTGAGCAAAGGTTTTGTCATTGTGATATTCCTGATCAACAATATCGAACCAGTGATAGATCAAGTCTCGCTCATGGTCAGCCAGGAAATTCAAGTACTCTTCAGAGGTGATGTCGGTCAAATGATGGATAATCACTTCTTTGTCCCACTCAGAGAGCGGCGAGATCTTTTGAGGTAACCACACTGTCCGGCTTAAATAGGTAACTTCATCCTCTGCTTCAGCACCCAGGCGCTCCCGGTAGATCTGAACAATATCCTCGATCATCTTGTCAAAGGTCAGCTCAACTTTAACAGCAGGACCATGAACCTCACGCCGCTGCTTCAACATTTGTTCTTGCTCTCGCAGTCGAGCCAACTCTTCCATGATCGCATCAAGATTGGGAATCTCAATACCTTTTTCATTCGATTCGCTTAGCTGGGTTGAATCTTCGTCACTATTCGTGAAAAATTGGAATCGCTGCTCTCGCTTGGCTTCAGGTTCTCGAAGATGTTCCATTTGCAGACCCTTCAGGCGCACGATCGCGTAGAAGCATTTGGTAAACAAGGTTCTGATCACTTCTTCTCGATACTGGGCTGATTCATCTTGCTTTTGGCGGTTGAAGTAGTAGCTATCCAAGTAAAATTGGAGGGCAAGGGAAGGGAAATCAGCGGCTTTTTTCGAGATCGCGTAATAGAGCTTATTTAAAGGCAGTCTCAAAAACTTGGGAATGAGCTGGACCATGATCCCTAAACCATTATCCTTGATTAAATCTAGATCTTTGGGTGAGAGGGGTAAAAAATCATTCTGAACATCGACATAGGTCAGGGGTAAGGTGTAGCTTTCTGGATAGTTTTCGTCCACAGAGATCATCTTCATTTCCAAAGCAATCATCCGATCGATATGCTCGATCAAGCCAAAGGCAAACTCTTCAAAAAAGGTCATGGCGATCTGTTGGTTGATGATCTGATCAAAGATCAACGATAAATTTTTATTACGGGTGGCATCCAACAGCAGCTTCACCTGACGGGTAATCAAATGGCCGTGCTCGTCTTGGCCTTTGATCGTAATCATTTCGGCAAAGGGATTGTTCTGTTGGCTGCGGGTGCCCAACTTCTGCAGCAACTTGTTCTGCTCTCCAACTGGCAAGCTGGCCCACTTCCGCTCATTCTTCACAAACTGGATCAAGGCTTGTTGCAGATTAATCCGGATCCTCGCGTCTAGCTCGTCTATACTTTGGACCTGGCAGATCAATTCCAGGTAGGAACCCTTACCCGTTCTGGCTGTGGGGAGCTGCTTGAGCTCAATATTGTGGTTCTGCTGTCCCAAAATTTTGTTGGAGTAGGATTCTTGGGTTGGCATACGTGGAGATCCTGTCGAAGATAAGGGGTCAGGTGCCAGAGGAAGCCAGATGGCTATAGATTCTATGCTAACGCTAGCGTTGCCCGATTAGGGATCTAAGGGATCTAAAGG
>CAZONZ010000093.1:0-9933 GCA_964581005.1 uncultured bacterium | reverse complement strand
GGGATCTAAAGGTCTCAGCAAGGCAGGTTGGATGTGCTCATTCTATCGATAGCGTTGCTACGGACGGAAACCATGATTTCTCGGCTAGTGATGGAGATTCCCGCTAGGTTCTCTCAGTCAGAGTCGGTCGGAATCAGGCCAACACCTCTTCGAGCTTCTGGCGATACCAAAGCTGGCTATAGAGCCCCTCTGACTGCCGAAGTAATTCTAGGTGAGTTCCAGCTTGGATAATCTGACCTTGATCCATGACCAAAATCTGATCGGCTTCTACTGCAGTAGTCAAACGGTGTGAAATAAAGATCACAGTCTTGCGATCCACAGCTCGATTGAGATTGGCCAGGATCTCTAGAGCGGTCTGGTTATCAATGCTAGACAGGGAATCATCCAAGATCAAGATCGGAGCATCGATCATCAGGGCACGGGCCAGCGCCACTCGTTGCCGCTGCCCCCCCGACAGGGTGATCCCCCGCTCCCCCACCAGAGTCTCGTAGGCTTGCGGAAAATTCAGGATCTCAGCATGGATCTGGGCTGTTTTGGCGGCTAACTCAACCTCCCAAGCAGATGCATCCGGTTTGCCGTAGCGAATGTTATCCATCACCGTTGCGTTAAACAAGAAACTTTCCTGAGGCACATAGGCCAGTGTGCGACGCAAGGATCGCAGCTGGATCCGAGTCACATCCTGACCGTCGATCCACAGTTGGCCCGGATCGATTTCCAAAAGATGAGGAATGGCATTGGCAAGAGTACTTTTACCGGATCCAATCGGCCCCACGATGGCCACCATTTCTCCCGGCTCGATCCGGAAACTAATCTGATCGAGAGCAGGCTTAGTTGCCTCAGGATAGAAAAAGGTTAGCTGGGTTGCCTTGATCCGCCCCTTGGGTTGAGCTAACTCGACCGCGTCCTCAGCATCTTGAATCGTAGGATCAACGTCTAAGATCGATTCCACGCGATCAATGCTGACCTGCCCCCGTTGATATGCCGTTAAGGTAAAGCCTAATAGGGCTGTTGGGAAGACCAGCCGCTCCGTGTAAAGGGTCAGAGCCGAAAAATCTCCTAACGTGATCTCCCCCGCCACGATCTGAGGTCCA
Organism: uncultured bacterium; assembly: GCA_964581005.1. Classification (GTDB taxonomy): domain Bacteria; phylum Cyanobacteriota; class Cyanobacteriia; order Thermostichales; family Thermostichaceae; genus CAZONZ01. The sequence continues at coordinate 8,842 of CAZONZ010000093.1, read as the reverse complement.
CCAACCGCCAACAGCACCAACAAACTGCCTCCCACCAAAGCCACCAACGTGGGGAATAACCAGTTCCGAGTGATCGCTAGCTTAATGTTGGCATCTAACAACTGTTGACTTTGCTGCGCGAATTCCTGCTGCTCATGCTGCTCCTGACCGTAGACCTTGATCAAACTGATCCCGTTCATGTCTTCCTGGATCATGTCGCTCAGGGCCGAGAGGCGTTGCTGAACTTCCATCTGCTCCCGTTGCAGACGTGTGCTGGTTAGTTTGACCAATACCAACATAACGGGATAGATCATTAACACTAACAAACTCAGGCGGACATCGATCAAAAGCATGGCAGGCAGAGTCAGGGCATAGGCAAAGATCGTGTTAACCAAACTCAGGACAGCAAAGCCCAGCAAGCGCCGAATATTATCCACATCACTGGTGGCCCGACTGATCAGATCCCCGGCCATATGGGAGCCAAAGTAGGAGGGAGACAGGCTCAGCAAATGTTCAAACAGCTGTTGCTTCAGATCAAACTCAACCTTACGCCCCACCCCAAACATCCAAACCCGTGATGCAATCCGGATCACCATCATGACGCTAGCCACGACCAAGATGATCAGGGCATGAAAGAGCACTTGCTGATTGCGGTTGGTGAGGATCATCCCTGGCAGGATCGCCAGATTATCAACCTGATCCAAATTGTCAATCACGACCTTGATATACCAGGGCAGAAAGACACTGATCAGATTCACAATCAAGAGCGAACCGATCCCAAACCAAACTTGCTGCTGATGGGGACGGAGATAGGCCCAGAGCGATTGGAGCGGGGAACGTGATCGGGTGGATGGAGCCGTCAAACGACCCGCTTGAGCTTGGATCATGAGAATGGAGTCAAACCTATGTTCGAGGTGAACCGAATACTCTAACGATTACCTTAGCGTTCCGAACAGGTCTCCAGCACCTCTTCAGGATGCTCCGGATCGATCTGAGCTGCAGAAGGATCCCGTTCAGCCAACTGTTGCTGCAAATCCTGAACTTGGTTTTCTAGCTCTAGGATCCGACCCAATAAACTTTCAATAGCTCGCCCAACCGGGTCAGGCATAAGGTGATGATCGAGATCAATGCCATGCACAGGAATCCGTCGCCGCTCCAGGGGTAAGACCATCCGCCCTGGAATCCCTACAACAGTCATCTCTGCGGGAACATCCTGGATCACTACAGCATTGGCCCCAATCTTGGCCTGTTGCCCTACTGTGATCGGTCCTAGGATCTTGGCTCCAGTCCCCACCACAACTCCATCTTCAAGGGTTGGGTGGCGTTTGCCGCGACTCCACGAGGTTCCCCCCAAGGTGACGCCGTGATAGAGCGTGACATCATTGCCAACCTTGGCGGTTTCTCCGATCACCACCCCCGATCCATGATCGATAAAAAACCGACGGCCAATCTGAGCAGCTGGATGGATCTCGATCTGGGTCCAGAAGCGATTCAGGGAACTGAGCCAGCGGGCTAGAAACTGCCAGCCCCGGTTCCACATCCAATGGGCAATCCGATGCAGGAACAAAGCATGGACCCCTGGATACATCACGATCACTTCCCAGATATGCCGAGCAGCTGGATCGCGTTCAAACACGCAGGTCACATCTTCTTGCAGGGTTTTCCACAACCCTAGGGGTGGCTCTGGGGAATGGGGAGGATCAGGATCAGGATGACTGGCAAAGCTAGGATCAAACTCTGGATGGGGGGGATCAGGCAGCATGAAAGACCTCTCGCGTGCCGCAACGGTGTCCAGGTGGGTAACCAGGTGTTTCTGTTGCTCTCCTGCTACTCTAACTTGCGCGATCCTGGTTTGACGTCACTGAAAATTGGAAGAGAATGAAGGGAAAGCAAGGCTGGGCGATCTTGATACAATCGCACTGGGTATGTGTGGTTTATGATCCGGTTTATGATTGGGTTGATAACCCTCTTGGACCGAGAAGGATCACCTGATTGATGGCCTGATCCATGACCCTGCTGATGATCTTGTTGAGTGAAGGTTAGGTGAAGACGTATGGATCCCCTTTTGGAAGACAAAATCCGCGATCAGATCAATGCCAGCAAGGTGTTGATCTATATGAAAGGCACACCTGAAATGCCGATGTGCGGGTTCTCGAATGCGGTGGTGCGGGTGTTTGATACCCTGGGCTTCCCCTACGATACGGTCAATGTTCTGGACGATCCGGAGATTCGCCAAGGGATCAAAGAGTTTTCCAGCTGGCCCACGATCCCCCAGGTGTATGTCAGCGGTGAGTTTATTGGTGGCTGCGACATCATTCTGGAGATGCACTCTCGCCAAGAGCTGCAACCTCTGGTCCAAGCCGCTCATCAAGGCGTGACCGCTGGAGCCTAATATCGATAGCCCCCCACCCTCATGACACTTACGGATATGCCCACAACCCTTCGATCTCTGTTAACGGAACGCCTCCAAGCCACAGCCGTTGAGATCGAAGATGACTCTCATCTCCATGCCAACCACCGCGGCCATCGCCATGATCCCCTCAGCGCCGGTGGCCACTACACGGTTTGGATCGCTTCCCCTCTATTTGCAGGTAAGACCTTGCTGCAACAACATCGCTTGGTGTATCAAGCCTTAGCCGCTGAGATGGGCCAGATGATCCATGCGTTATCCATCAAATCCTTTACCCCCGATCAGTGGCCTGGGAAGTCTTGAGGGAGAGGCGCTAGGATGGGCCAGAGTAGGGGTATTGAAGCTCGATCGGGGGTGATGGATCCCTGAGGGTCAGCCGGATATCGAGCAGAGAGCCAACCCCAGATCATTCGCAGGATGAGACAGACCTTTTCTGGTGAGGCAGATCGATGAAAAACGTGTTGGGAACTTGGTTGATCTCGGCTCTTAGCGTCATGGTGGTGGCGTGGCTACTTCCGGGTATTCACGTCTCAGGACTCGGCGGAGCCTTGATCTCAGCAGCGATTATCGGGATTGTGAATGCGTTAGTCCGCCCGTTGCTGCAGATCTTGACCTTCCCCATTACAATCCTGACGCTGGGCTTTTTCTTGTTGATCGTGAATGGCCTTTGTTTGTCCTTGGCGGCTTGGGTCGCAGGCCGAGCGATTGAGATTGACGGCTTTGGCTGGGCGTTCCTGGGAGCGATCGTGCTCTCGATCGTGACAAGCATCCTCAATTCGATCCTGAAGGCCGAGGACGACCAAGATTAGGAGAGACTCTCCAACAGAAAGGGATCATCATCCCCTGCTCTGGACTCCTTGGGATGGAATCTGGGGGAGGGGCAACCAGATCCCAGGTTTGAATGTTACGATATGTTTACTAGCTGAGATAATCTTCAATCATGAGCAAAGCAGAGCTGTTAAAACAAATTTTGAGCCCTTTGTTGGATGATTATAGATACTGGTTCGAGCGTTCCCGCCAACTTCTGGACCAGGAGCAGTTGACTGGACTTCTGTCTCCTCAGGCCCAAGCGGATCTCCTCGATCGGGTCCAACAGGCTCAAGCTGAACTCCAGGCTGCCGAAGCCCTTTACAATCTTTCCGCCAATGAGGTGGGGGTTGATCCAGGCTTAATGGCCAAGTGGCATCGGTTGCTAATGGAGTGTGCTGAACTGGGTCGTCGCTATCGCCAGCTGCCTCCTCAGTCCTCCTGATCATCCTCATCATTCTGATCATGTCACTCCCCATTATCCTGTTCATCATTGCCTTCGTGATCATTGCAACCCTGGCTGTGATCACTCAGATCCGTAACCTCATGAGTTTGGGCCTCTCTCAAGCTCGACCCAAGCCTAGACGCTCCCGCCCTGTCCCCCATCCCGAACTCGTGGATGATCAGGGCAATCTAACGGAGGAGCCCCTATTGGTGATCCGCTCCACCACCGTTGACGAAGCTCGAAACCGGCTGAATCAGCTCTACTACGACTCCCCTCAAGACGAGATCAGTGGTAGCTAGGGAGTTGGCCAAGATTCCTCCTTCCTGCTTCCTTTAGGAGCCATGAGTCTTTCAGGGCTAATGATATCGTTTGGATCAATTAAGCTTACACAACTAATAACCTTACAATTAACCTTACAGTTAACCTTACAATTGATCTGACCTTGATCTGACCCCTTCATGGTTTGCTCCGATTGATCAGAGGCTGAGTACATGGCTGAGGGATCCAACGTAAGCTCTGAGACCTATTCAGACAACCCAGTTGATCACCATTTTGACCAACTCTTGAGAGCTGGGCTTTTAGCCTTTCAACGTTCCCGCAACGATCAGCGTAACTGGTTAACTCAGGCCAGAGCTCAATTAACCACAGCTGAATGGGGCAAAGCCCTTTGGCTGGTGATCGGTTCAAGACCTGATCAATATGTTGATTGTGATCAGACTGATTATCGCCAAACAGCTAAACTTGTTATCTTAAAGCTACTCAAACTGAATGATATTCGTCAGGCTCAACATCTGTGGGAAGCTCTATGTCAGGATAATCCTACTGATGATTTTAGTTTAACTCGGTCTGAGCTTACCAACATGATCAGACAGAGTCTCGCGCAGGCCCAGCAGCAACCCCATCTTTCTGGACTTAGGGAGTTGAGAGAAAGACTGTTTGAGTTGGATCCTGAAGATATCGATAACGATCTTGCGTTAATCAAAAATTGTATTGAATCTAATGACGAATTCTCTGCTGCTCTTTTCTCCCAGGCTTTAGCTTCAACCATCATCGATCACGCTCAAGACGCGAAAATTGACTCGGCAGCTCAATTAGAAATCAAGCAAAATCTTCTTGAACTCTTAGTAGACATTCAGGAGTCAGGCTTTTATGAAAGCTTTTTTGAATTGATAGAAGCTTACATTGTTCTTATTCCTCAATCGTTACACTCAGTCTTTTATGCAGTCTTGGCTCTAGCTGCCAAGGATCTTGCGCCAGAACGATTAGACTTTTATCAAAGCCGTGGATCAATCAACGATCTGCAGTTCATTAGAAGTATCCGAACAACGCTAAAGAGGTTTTTGAAACTGTCTCTTTTTATTGGAGAAGGACTAAGGGCGGTAGCGGATCACTATTTACCTGATCAGGCCGAATGGGTAAAATTGATGTCACAGGCTGCTTATTATCTGGGGCTTTCTGGTAATATTTCCAAGATGAAACGGATTATTGAAGAAATTATAGATCAATGGCCACCTGATAAACTACAAGAAAGGCTGCTGATCTATGAAAGAGTTCTTGATACTAGAGCAAACTTAGCAGATCACCCTCAGTCCAGCATAAGTTCTCTATCGTCCTCATCTCAATCTGATCAATTTGACGATCACCAGAACTCGCTAACACCAGAACCTGCTTCTTTGATATATAAGCTTCATGGCTTGTTTCTGGAAGAAGTTATGTACTTTTTAAACTACTGTACTGATGATCGGGAGTTGATCCGTTCTTATCATCAAATTTTAGGGCCTGCTTATAGCTGTTACATTCGATCATCTTGGCCTCAGCTAGTTCAAGATCAGGATACAAAAGCTTTGCAACCCAACAGGACTCCTAATCTTGGTCTCAACCGTGAACAGCGCCCACTTCGGGTTGGGTATTTATCCAATAGTTTTAGATACCACTCGGTTGGCTTTCTGAGCTACCAGGCTCTTGGCTATCACGATCCGGCCCAAGTTCAGACCTATCTATATTCGTTTCTTTCTGATCACCACGATCCAATTCGTCAGGAATTTGAACAGCTGGCCCATCGCTTTCATGACTTTGGTGATGCGCCTGTGTCTGAAATTGTTTCCCAAATTCGGGCTGATCAGTTGGATATTCTGGTTTTTCTGGATGTTCTGACAGCACCGAGAGGGTGTCAAGTCTTAGCCCTGCGAGTAGCTCCCATCCAAATGTGCTGGCTAGGAGGAGATTCACCAGGACTGCCCGAAATTGATTACTTTTTGGTTGATCCTCACATTCTTCCTCCTGAAGCTGCTCAGGATTACTCTGAACACCTTCTGCATCTCCCCTCCTTCTTGGCTGTCGAGAGCTTTACGGTTGCGCAGATGGATCAGGCGGCCTTCCGCGAACACTTGCATATCCCTGCTGATGCTGTGATTTTCTTCACTGCTGCAATCGGTTTCAAGCGACATCCAGATTGTATCCGTTGGCACTTAGAAATTCTTAAGCAGGTTCCTCATGCGATCTTAATTATCAAGGGCAAGAGTGATCTGCCTACCCTGATCGAAGCCTATCGAGAACCTGCGCTGGCTCTTGGGGTGACTCATCAACTCCGCTTCCTGGCTCGGACCAGTACTCCTGAAGCTCACCGTGCTCAAGTTGGTCTAGCCGATATCATTCTGGATACGTTTCCCTATTCGGGATCGACTCATACCGCTGAAGCCCTCTGGCGTGGTGTTCCTGTCCTCACCTGTGTCGGTCGTCATTACTATAGCCGCATGTCATACTCCCAGCTGATGACGATCGGTGAGATGGATCCTTGCATTGCGTGGTCAGCCGAAGAGTTTATCCTCAAGGGGGTCCAACTAGGTCACGATCCTGACTTACGCCAACGTCTACGCCAGCGTCTCCAAGATACTCGCACCTCTAGCCTGCTCTGGGATGCTCGTTACTTTGCCCGATGCCTAGAGACCGCCTATCGCCGAGTTGTGGAGGGAGAACCTGACGATGGCTGGATTGCCCATGTTGAGCACGTCCCAGGGCCGGATCAGCGTTCTACGGCTGTGGCTTGGAACCAACAAGGATGCCAACGTTATCGAGCAGGTCAGGCCGCAGCCACAGTGGCAGAGCGGCGAGCGCTTTGGGAATTGGCGTTGTGGGATTGGCAGAAGGGGTTAACGATCTCCCCACGCTATCTTCCTTGCTACCTAAACCGGATCTGGTTGTTGAAACAACTTGGAGAACATTTCAAAGCTTGGCAGGAAGGGCTAGATCTATTAGGACAGATCCGCTTTGGGCTCCTTACCCAGCTTGAGAGAGAGGCTTTGCATTTGGACTCTGAACCTGACCTAATCTGGAAGCCTGAGGGCGGTTGGCGTTGGACAGGGCCAGCGTCTGAAGAATACTACTACTTGACGCTGTACTGGCTTGCCACCCAAGCAGGCGTGTTTTATCGCTTAGAAGCTTTACCGTATTGGCAGCAAGTTCTCGATCTACAACCTCAGGATCAGCACGTCCGATGGCTTGTCACGTTGCACTTGCTTGCCCACAACAAGCTGGAAGGGCTGCATCATCTTAACCGCATTTTGCAGCAGAACCCCGATCATTCTACAGCACACACCATCTTCGACTTGGTCCGTTATGGGTATTGGGGTCAGTTCCCCAGAGGGTGGATCGAGCAAGGGAATCAGAGACCTCAACGCCCAGATTGCCATGTTGAGTATGAAGGATATCAAATGGTTCTGGAGCCGACACTAAGCAGCATTGGTACCGTTATCCTGTTGGGCCAAGGACGCTGGTTTGAGTCTGAGATCGAGTTCTGCCGCAGCTATCTCAAACCAGGGATGACCATGATCGATGTTGGAGCAAACATAGGTGTGTATACATTCCTAGCAGCCCGTTGTGTTGGGGCAACAGGCAAAGTGTATGCAATTGAGCCAGATCAAGTCTGTGTAGCGTGTTTAGACGCAACCATTGAGCGGAATCAACTGCATGATCATGTGGAGGTTCTGCAAGCTGCTGTGGGAGCAGAGGCTCGGAAGGTAAAGCTATTTCGGCAACGGGCAAGTGCCTTGAATAAAATCTTCAGTGAGATAGATCAAGAGAGAAAAAATGGAATTGACGGGAATTGGGTTGAAGTTGAACAAATCAGTTTGGACCAGTGGTGGATCCAGAAATCCTGCCCTGAGGTACATCTTTTGAAGGTTGATGTCGAAGGGATGGAGTTGGACGTTTTCAAAGGAGCCAGCCAGCTTTTGAGGCAATCGCAACCCTTGATTCTTTTTGAGCAGATCAGTTCTCGGCAAGAGGAGAATGCCGAAACAACGAGGAGTCAAACAGAAGCTATAGAGCGGTACTTAAGGAGCATGGGGTACACTATCTATCGATATATTGAGGGTTTGAGAGGTCTAGAGGAAGCCAAAGCTCTAAAGCAACCTACTAGTTTAAACCTGATCGCTGCTCATTCCGAGCGTCTTCCTTCCGAGCTATTGTAAGATCGTTGTCAATCATGGAGGCAAAGCAAATGACTTACGAATCAGGGACAACTGCAACCTCAGCAGCAGATCAACCTAAAGACAATCGTTTCCATGCAATTCTTAAGGCAGGGTTCACAGCATTCGATCGATCCGTTCAAGAACAGCAAGCCTGGTTAGCTCAGATCAGACACCAATGCACGGTGACTGAATGGAGACAAATTCTCTGGGAAGTTGTTACAAAAACGCCCTATCAACCGGCTTCTCATCCGAACCTAAGATTCAATAACTACCATCAAGTTGCTCAACAGGTGATCTTTGAACTCCTGAGTTCCTCTTTTGTTTGGCAAGCTCAACAGCTTTGGGAAGCCCTCCAGCAGGATGTTTCGCCCCAAGACTTTAATCTAACAAGATCTGATATTGTCAACATCCTTAATGAAGCGATCGGGAAACTTGAGAAGAAGAGAAACAACCAAAACCTTCAACGTATACGCGAACGACTGTTTGACCTTGATCCATTTAACGTGATGAATGGGCTAAAATTGATCCAGGATTGTATTCGATCTAAGGATGAGTTTTCAGCCTCTTTGTTTTGCCATACCTTAGCGAACCGAATCAAAGAACAGTATTCTACTTCTCTGGCTGAACAAGTTTTGCAGCAAGAAACTCTAAAAACCTGTTGTGATCTTGTCGACGAACAATACTTTGACGGTTTCTTTGAGTTAGTTGAAGCCTATATTGATCTATCACCAA
>CAZONZ010000092.1:5536-11833 GCA_964581005.1 uncultured bacterium | reverse complement strand
CCAACTTGAATCGTGTCCTGTCAGGAGGCCGTCGTGATGGATCCTGCTCTCTACCCTCCAGCTCCCTGGCATTTGCAGGGGTGTGCATGTTTAGCGTTGCACCTGATCCGTAACGATGTGGCAAGAGCTCAGATCCCGTCTGAGTTTGAGATTGTTTCGGTTTGGCCAGGAAGGACGTTGGCAGGGATCTATCTCTCCAGTTACGAAGCCGGATCGGTGTTGGAGTATCATGAGTTGCTGGTTGCAGCAGGTATGGTTCGCTACCAGGGAACAGTTGGCTTTTGGATCTCCCATATTTATGTTGATAATCCCGCGTCGCTGTCAGGAGGGCGAGAGATTTGGGGATTACCGAAGGAATTAGCTGAGTTTGAATGGATGACGTCTCACCCTCAACCGGCTCGAAACCCGATCCAGATCCGAGTCCAGCAAGGTGATCGAGAGTTCTGTCAGCTCACGTCCCCAGCTCCATCCTGGCAAACGGGTTCAATCCCCTTCTCCGGACAGGTGTTCTCTCGGCTGGATCAGGATCTGCTAGTATTCACCGGACGATTCAAGGGGCATTGGGGGATCCTTCCGGCAACGCTCAGCATTCCTGCAGAGAGTCCATTTGCAGAACTGGGCTTAGGATCGCCGTTTCTCACGATTTGTGGATCCAATCTGACGTTTACTGCTGAAGCTCCAATGATTGTGGGCTTACACAAAGATTCAGACCTGATCTCAGGTGTTGCAGCAAAAGCAAGATTATAGAATTTCTCAGGAGCGGGGATAAACTGTCAGGCAGCTAAACTGCACGAAATGATCACTAGAAGCCCCACCAGCTCTAGATCGGTCCAGAAATTTAAGCGCGTGACAGTTTACCGAATGGATCATCTTGGGAATTGCCTAGGAAAATCTGAAGATTCTAGACCTCTTCCGTCTCCCATGATCTATTATTGTGCCTAACCCAGTGACCAAGGAGGAGAGATCCCCTACTTTTTAATCAGTAGCACTTAGGATCTAAGGGAAGAACTAAGAGATTTTTAGTCAGCAAACCGATACCGCTCTTCAATCCAGACTCGAACCTCATGCTCTGAAGCAAGATAAACAATTTGACCTGTGGAGGGATCTTCTACTCGCCAAATGAAGGGTCCATCAAGGGTGGGAACCTGGTAGATCCGAGGTTCAGCAGTGGTGGTTAAGTTACGCAGAAAAGTTTGACAGAGCCGAGTCAGCCTTGTCCAGAGGGAGAATTCATGGATCGGTGTGATCTGAGCTAGTGCGGTTGCATCTACGCGAACGGAATGAAAGGGGATATGCATGGTTGACGCTCCTTACCCTTACTGAAGGCTGAAGATCGATGTCTCTACTCTGCCTTAGCCGCCTCGGTTTCAGAAGGTACAGATCAAAGGAATTTGCCTAGTACAGTTCCAATTCGTTTTCACTGTTCTACTCGTTTTGGCTGCAAGTGTACCAGCACCTCCCACCTCGGATCGATTAGACTACAAAAACCCTCCAGGCTAAATCATGATCAGACTCTCAGGTTGTTGAGTTCAGGAGTAGATCGCCGATGCGAATTGCACTGGATCGGCAAGGGGATCACCCGATTTATCTTCAGATCCGGGATCGGCTCCAGCAGCTGATCGTATCTGGATCGTTGGCGCGTGGCGATCGGCTGCCATCGATTCGTTCCTTGGCTCGATCCCTGAATGTCAATAAACTAACCGTGATTGAGGCGTACAGTCTCTTACAAGCTGACGGACTTGTCTCGTCACGGCAAGGATCAGGCTACTTTGTTGATCCAATTACCCCCCCTGCCCCTCGGCTAACCTCTAGTTTTGCACCTCAGCAAGATGTGATCCTGCATCAAACACGTAGCCGCGCCTTCTTTCACTTTTATGATCAAGCGATCCAGGCGCATAAATACGGTGGGATCACTGATTTCAGTTGTTCATTCCCACTGGAGCCACCTCCGGATCTTCCCCGAATTGCCCGCCGAGTGATCAATGGCAGTAGTGACTGGTTCAATTACGATTTTGTACAGGGGCAAGATCTATTTCGGCAACAGATTGCTCAAATCCTGGTGCAGCGAGGGCTTGAAGCTAGACCGGATCAATTGATGATGGTCAATGGATCCATGCAAGGATTGGCCTTGACCTTCAAGTATTTCTTAAAACCTGGAGATTGGATCGTTGTTGAAAGCCCAACCTTTTCCGGGGCACTAGCTGCATTGGAAAACCTGGGAGCTCGAATCATCGGCATTCCTATGACCTCGAACGGGATCAATCTACCTTTGTTGGAGCAATACCTTCACAGTCACCAGCCCAAGTTAATCTATACGATCAGTACCTTACATAACCCTACGGGAATTACAACATCGCTGGATCATCGCCGCCAATTGATGGAACTGGCTCAACGCTACCAATGCCCCATCCTAGAGGATAATGCTTACGAAGGTCTGGAATTTGAGCCTGCTCCTCCACCGCTTAAAGCTCTCGATCAGGATGGATGGGTGATCTATGTAGGAACATTTTCAAAAACGCTTGCACCTGGACTACGAGTTGGATACATGGTGGTTCCGGATCAGTATTATCCCGATCTGATTGAGCAGAAAATGTTGATGGATTTTCATACACCCACTCTTTCCCAAGGGATCGTGAGTGAGTATTTGGGAGCTGGATCCTATCGTCGCCATCTAAATCGGCTCAACAGTCGCCATCAACAGAATCGAAATGTAATGTTACAGGCGCTTGAAGAACATTTTCCCGCCGAAGCTACGTGGACAGTTCCACAAGGTGGTATGTTCCTCTGGGTCCAGCTACCGATCCAGACACCTCTCACACAGATCAGTCAAGTAGCTAGCACGTCCAAGGTATTATTTGCAGCAGGCCAAGCCTATTTCCCTGGACAACAGGGATACCCAGCAATGCGGCTCGCCTTTGCCAATAGCTCCCCAGCCGAGCTCCAGTCTGGGATCGAGATCCTTGGAACCCTCTTAAAGTCTACCTTAACTCAAAAGACCTCATAGATTTTATTGAATTTCACCATAAACATCAAGAACTAGAGGACGGCTAGCAAGGTTTTTCTTGAGGGCTTGCTCCGTGTCCTCGATCGATCCAGCTCAAACCACAGTGTCTGCAAGGATCGTGACTGGAAAAGATAATCTTCAGCAGGGGTATGGACAGTCAGGCTGGATCTGTTATAGTGAGAATAACCAAAATTAAAGGCAAGGCTCATGGTTGCTAGCTCCAATTCTTCCTCACTCAGCTCTGATCCCAGGTGTCCAAGCCAAAATCTTGATGTTACGCAGGAACTTAGGGTAACCTTCAGTTCCGGAGAAACTGCAGGATCGTTAGAATCGTTTGAAGTTGCTGGTGGGTCTGTTTTAGGGTACGAGCATCGTCGAATCGGCAAGAACAATCAAGATGCCTACCATATATGGCACAGCGATCACTTGATCATTGCAGTTGTTTGTGATGGGTGCGGCAGTAGTCCTCAGAGTGAAGTAGGAGCCCAAATTGGAGTCAAGCTTGTCACTGAAGTCATCTTGCAGCAGTATCAGACTCAAGCCGATCCGACAACTTTGAATTGGTCTCAGATCCACCAGAATTTGCTAGATCGCCTAGCCTTGATCATATCCACAATGGGAAACCATCCGATCGAAATGATCCAAAATTACTGGCTCTTTACAATAGTTGGAGCTGTGATCCAGCCTGATAGTGTGACTTTATTTTCTGCTGGCGATGGAGTCATTATAGTAAATGATCAGTTGATCCCACTTGGGCCTTTTCCCAATAATGCTCCTCCCTATCTTGCCTACTCATTATGTTCCACCGATCTCGATCAATTGTTTGGGTTTACGCTCCATCAAGTGATCCCACGAAGCCAGTTAAGATCATTACTGCTTGGAACAGATGGAGTTCAAGATCTCATTTCTGCTGCTGATCGACCACTTCCTGGTAAGTCCGAAACAGTTGGAACCATCAGCCAATTCTGGAACGATGATCAGTATTTCTTAAACCCTGATCAGATCCGTCGGCGTCTGGCATTGATCAATCGAGATATCTGTACTCCTGACTGGCAGAAGCAATCCCTGAACCGAGAACGAGGACTCCTACCTGATGACACAACTCTGATCGTCATCCGACAACGATGATACACGGATTCTTGATCAATAGCTAATGCCTGATCCGTGATGAGATTCTCACATCAAGACTCTGGAATTCTGACACTTTGGAGGATCATGGAATGGATATTTATATCAAGGGGCAAAAAGTAAAGCTCAAGCCAAGCCAATCGATTGGTAAAGGTGGGGAAGCTGACGTCTTTGCTATTGGGAAAGGGAAGGCTTTGAAGATCTTCAAGAGTCCTGATCATCCTGATCTCCAAGGATCTCCACACGCTCAACAAGCAGCTCAACTGCGACTCCAAGAGCAGCAGTCCAAATTGCGGGCATTTCCTCAAAATCTACCTGATCATGTTGTGCAACCGATCGAGTTAGCAACTGATCAACAGGAACAAACGATCCTCGGCTACACGATGCCCTTGATCAAAGAGACTGAAGCGTTGCTGAAGTATAGCCAACGCAGTTTTCGATCCTCTGGCATCTCAGCTCAAACAGTGGTTGATATCTTTCTGGATCTACACACGACAGTTGATCAATTGCATCAAGCTCAAATGGTGATCGGAGATTTTAATGATCTGAATGTGTTAGTTAAGGGAACAACAGCCTATCTGATCGATGCCGATTCCTTTCAATTTCAAACCTTCCTCTGTCGTATGTTTACAACTCCATTTGTCGATCCAACTCTTTACGATCTACAGACTCAGGAGATGATCCCCGTCAAGGCTTTTTCCCCTGATTCCGATTGGTATGCGTTTGCAGTGATGTTGATGCAATCGTTGTTGTATGTCGGTCCTTATGGAGGAGTCTATCGCCCTCAAGATCCCAAACACCGGATCCCCCAAACGGCTCGACCTTTGCACCGGATCACTGTTTTTCATCCTGAGGTTCGTTATCCGAAGCCAGCTACTCCCTATGACGTTTTACCGGATCCACTCTTAGATCATTTCCACAAAGTCTTTGAACTAGACTACCGTGGTGTATGGCCCCGATCATTATTGAACTCATTGCAGTGGACAACATGTACAAAATGCGGATCCGAACATGCTCGTTCCATCTGCCCGTTCTGCCTCAAGACTGGAGCGATCAAGCAGGTTATTCAGGTCCGAGGATCGGTTATTGCTTCCCAGGTATTTAGATGCGAAGGAGTGATCTTACATGCCACTATGGAGCAAGACCAGTTGCGATGGCTTTACTGGGAACATGGAGCATTCTACCGTGAAGATCGATCGTGTGTTTTGCAAGGAGATCTAGCTCCGCAATTAGTCTTTGGGATCCAGGCTAATGCAACACTTGTTGGTAAACAGGATCAAGTGATCACGCTACATCCCCAACTGGCTCCAGAGACATTAGTTGTAGATTCTTTTCAATCTATTGGTCGATCAATTCCCGTATTTGCGATCAGCCAAGGATCTTGCTACTGGTTATATCAGGGCCAATTGTTGCGAGAGGGGCGGTTGGGTCCGGAATACATTGGAGATGTTTTGGAACACCAGACTCGGATTTGGGTGGGATCTCGATTTGGGTTTGGATTCTATCGAGCTGGAGGTCTTCAAATTGGATTTACGTTTCAGACGGATCGGCCTGGTCTCAATGATTCGGTGCAACTGCGGCGAGGATCGGGTCAGTGGCTTGATGCGATCTGCTACTTAACTGCTGATCGATGCTGGTTTTTGCTAGCTACCCAAGAGCAAGGACGCACCATTCACATTTGCCAGATCATTCGTTCAGATGGATCGATTGAAGCCTCTGCCGAAACAACCAAGGGAGATGGATCGTGGCTAGGTACACTCCAGGGTCACTGTGTTGCAGGAGATTTTCTGTTAGCGGCGACTGATGAAGGGATCGTTCGAGTCGAGCCCAGCCAAGGACAAATTAAAGTGACAAAAATGTTTCCAGATACAGAACCTTTTGTGGATAGCAACTGTCACCTTTTAGCAAGCTCTGAGGGACTGTATGTGATCAAAACTCAGACAATTCATCTGCTCAAGATCAGCTGATCTATACGATCGATTGAGGAAATGGACTATCCAAGCTAGACAATAAACCCGCTCTCCATCTACCGTTGATTAAACGACTCTCAATGATCCCACGATGATTTTAGTTCTCTTGACTCAATGTGAATTTTTGATCACTGATTACCTGATCACTGATTACCTGATCACTGATTACCTGATCACTGATTACCTGATCACTGA
>CAZONZ010000092.1:0-5436 GCA_964581005.1 uncultured bacterium | reverse complement strand
TTACCCAGGAGATACAAATGATCTCAGCTATCAAGTCTTGGACTGCTCGTGATCCGCCGACCATGATGACTTCATGATTTCCCTTTTTCTGTTTTTTGCTTCAAGATTTTCTGAACCCAAGGAGTTTGATCATGACAACTACAGCACTCAAGCAGCTGCCGATCCCAAGCTATTTCGATCCTCAAAAGGTTGGGGAAGTATGGCGAGTTCCCTATCACGATCGAGCAACTGAAGCAGAAACCTGGACTCAACACTATCAGATCCCGCCAGCAGCCAAAGATAAAACTCGGATCTGTCTGATGGTGATCGATGTTCAAAACACATTCTGCATTCCCGGATTTGAGTTATTTGTGGCAGGTCGATCGGGTGATGGTGCTGTTCAAGACAATATCCGCTTGTGCCAGTTCATTTACCGGAACATGGGTTTGATCACTGCCATTTATCCAACGATGGACACTCATACGGCCATGCAGATCTTTCACCCTATATTTTGGATCAATGATGCGAACCAACATCCCGCTCCAATGACGGTGATCAGTGTTGATGATGTCAAGAAAGGAGTGTGGAAGGTCAACCCAGGGATCGCATCGAGTATTGCAGGTGGGAATTATATGGGTCTGCAGCGCTATGCACTCCACTACACTGAGAAACTAACCTCAGGAGGCAAATATCCGCTGATCATTTGGCCTTACCATTCTATGCTGGGTGGGATCGGTCATGCACTGGTGGCTGCGGTTGAAGAAGCTCTGTTTTTCCACAATCTAGCTCGGCGCAGTCAAACCGGATTTGAAGTGAAAGGGGGCAATCCTTTGACCGAGAATTACTCAGTCTTGCAACCTGAGGTGCTTGATGATCCAGAAGGTCGTCCTGTGGCTCAGAAGAATACGCGGTTTATTCAAAAGCTGCTCGACTTTGATGCGGTGATCATTGCAGGTCAGGCCAAAAGTCACTGTGTTGCCTGGACTATTGATGATCTGTTGACGGAGATCCTGGCCCAAGATCCGAATCTAGCCAAGAAAGTCTACCTGCTAGAGGATTGCACATCCCCTGTTGTCGTGCCAGGTCTTGTGGATTTTACAGATCAAGCCGACGCTGCTTTTCAACGATTCGCTGCGGCTGGAATGCATGTCGTGAAGTCAATGGATCCACTTGAAACCTGGCCAGATCTGAAATTTTAGTCTGCTGGTTACGATCTCAACTCAGATCCATTCTGATTCCCCTTGAAGCGCTTACCCTGCTCAGCTTTACTCACCCACTGACATTTCTGGAGACATGATCATGAACTCAGCCCCCAATATCACCAGCCTTTTTCAAGCAGCCCAAAACGAAGGACTTCTCTCTAGTGCCTCAATGCAGGCGTTGAATGTACCCGATCTAGGAGCTCAGATCCAAAGTGGACTAGGGATCCCGGTCAACAATGTGACTGCCAGTGAAGTTGTCTTGGTCACCATGATGCCCGATGATTCTGGATCGATCGGCCATGGTCGCAATGCTCAAGCGGTGCGAGGAGGTCACAATTCGGTTCTGGATGCCCTGATCGATTCCAAACAACAGGACAACATCTTGATCCATACTCGCTATTTGAACGGGTATGTGCTGTATCCCTATTGTCCACTGTCTCAGGCTGTGCGAATGGATACCAAAAACTATAATCCCAGTTTGGGAACACCGCTCTACGATCAAACCGTGGTCTTACTGGGAACAGTTTTGGCCAAGGCTCAATCGTTTGCAGATAATGGGGTTCCTGTGCGGACCGTGACGCTGATCATTACCGATGGGGCGGATGCACATTCGCGCCGCTCTTCAGCCAAGCATGTTGCAGATATTGTTCAAGACATGATCAACGCTGAAAATCACATTGTGGCCGGCATGGGGATCGATGACCATACCACCAATTTCCGCCAAGTCTTTCGGGATATGGGGATTCGAGATGAGTGGATCTTGACTCCTGGGAATAGTGATAGTGAGATCCGCAAAGCGTTCCAAGTTTTCTCCCAATCTGCCGTTCGAGTCAGCCAAATGGCTACAAATTTGAGTGGTTTAGGAGGGTTTGGAAACTAATTTCATGTTGCATTCCAGATCCCCAGTCTCCCTGTAGAGAAGAGGATCAAGCTCAACATTCATCCTTAGGTCCAGGTTGCTATCTGGGTGAAGGATCCATTTGCAGGATCCCTCTGTCACCACTGATTTTCATGAGGGGGATCCTGTTCATCGCTAAGGTCAGGAAGGATCAGTTTCTTCAGCTTGCCTAGCCTGGGCTGTCTGCATAGCTTGCTCTAGCTGGCTTAGATCGCGGCGGGAGATCAAACCTTGTTCAAGTTCTTCAAGTTTGAGCTTTTCTTCTTTATCCAGAGAGGCTTTGCTGACTGTCAAAATGACATCACTGGTTAGGCTAGAGGGAGCCTGCTGAAGATGCACTTCTAAACTGGGCAGATCAATCTCTTCACCTGGATCAATCACGGATCCTGCTTGGGCATAACGATTGGACTGAAGCCAACCAAGGAAGGATTCACCATATTCAAGTGAGACATTCCCTAATCGTTCTTTTTCACCATACCACTCGTTGCTATCTTCACAAAACGGTTCTTTTGCAGCCACAAAACCGCCTAGCGCAGAGAATGAGGTCACAATCACAAGTTCAACCAACCAGTAGATCCACACTGCTGCCCCTTGGATCGGAGCCCCCCCCACTCGAACTCCCCATCGATCGGGTGATTTCAAAACCCTCTTGAGCAGACAAATCGAGATAGCCCCAAAAGCCTGCCTTACCTGTTTCTTCGATCAGAATCTGATCAATCCCAAACTGCACAATATCGGCTTCGCTAGCCTCCCCCTCACTGAGCTAAGTGGGACTTGCTGCTCCTGCTTCGATCCCGTAAGCTTCCATCGGGAGGCAGGCGCAGACCAAATTCCGATCCCCGTAGACATTGTCGATCCGACTAACGGCGGGCCAAAACTTAGACTGGCGGGTCCAGACTGAAGGGTAGGCCGCTTGTTCACGGGAATAGGGACGATCCCAAGACTCCGAAAGCAACACTTCTGCCGTGTGAGGGGCATGCTTCAAAACATTGTTCTGTAGATCTGCTTGCCCCAGCTCAATCGCCTGAATTTCCTCTCGAATCGCAATCATGGCCTCACAAAAGCGATCCAGTTCAGCTTTAGACTCGCTCTCCGTCGGCTCAACCATGATCGTGCCAGCCACAGGCCAGGAAACCGTGGGAGCATGATAGCCATAATCCATCAAGCGCTTGGCAATATCGTCCACCTCAATCCCAGCTGAGCGTTTGAACTGCCGCAGATCGAGAATACACTCATGCGCCACAAACCCATTCGCCCCTTTGTAGAGCACTGGGTAATGGGATTCCAGCCGCTTAGCGATGTAGTTGGCATTCAAGATCGCCACGTTTGTCGCCTGGGTTAAACCTGTGGATCCCATTAACTTGATGTAGACCCAGGAAATCGGCAAAATACTGGCACTCCCCCAAGGAGCTGCTGCCACCGCTCCGATCCCTTGAGCACCTCCCGTAGTCACTAGCCCATGCTTCGGCAGAAAGGGCACCAGATGAGGGGCCACCCCGATCGGTCCCATCCCCGGTCCCCCCCCTCCATGTGGGATACAGAAGGTTTTGTGCAAGTTCAAATGACAGACATCGGCCCCCAATTCAGCTGGATAGCAGAGCCCCACCTGAGCATTCAGGTTCGCACCATCCATATAAACCTGGCCACCGCAGTCATGCACGATCTGACAAATCTCTCGGATCCCTTCTTCAAACACCCCATGGGTTGAGGGATACGTGACCATGAGTGCTGCCAACCGCTCTCGATGCAGCTCAGCCTTCATTTTCAGATCGGCTACATCGATATTGCCAGAATCATCACAAGTGACCCCGACCACTTTCATCCCGACCATCACCGCACTAGCCGGATTGGTTCCGTGCGCTGACTGAGGGATCAGACACACATGTCGGTGTCCTTCCCCCCGCTGCTGATGGTACTCTCGGATCACCAACAAGCCTGTGTATTCTCCTTGAGATCCCGCATTCGGCTGCAGCGAAATCCCCGCAAATCCGGTGATCTGAGCTAACATCCGCTCTAACTCTTGGAACAGGCACTGATAGCCTTGAGTTTGTTCCAGCGGTACGAAGGGATGGATCTTGCCAAACTCTGGCCACGTCACCGGGATCATTTCAGCCGTAGCATTCAATTTCATCGTGCAGGATCCTAAGGGGATCATGGATGTCGTCAGTGATAGATCTCGACGTTGGAGCCGATACATGTAACGCAATAATTCGGTTTCGGAGTGATAGCGGTTGAACACAGGATGGGTCAAATAGGAACTTGTCCGCTGCAGATCCGGAGGGATCACGTTAGGACAATCAGCCTCAATCTGATTCAGGATCCCTGCAGGCGTGAAGTCTACCTCCTCTCCCTGTGCAAAAATAGCCCATAGATCCACAAGATCTTGAGGCGTCGTGGTTTCATCCAGTGAGATCCCGATGTGGGGAGAGTCTCGATCGTCAATGACCCGCAGATTGATCCGATAGGTCTGAGCTTTGGCTAGGATTGCATGGACATTGCGCGATCCCAGATCTACGCAGAGCGTATCAAAATATGGTTGATGGCCCAGGTCATAGCCCAGTCGCTGTAGTCCTGCTGCCAAAACTGCAGTCAGGGTATGGATCCGAGCCGCAATAGATTTTAAGCCTGTGGGACCGTGATAGACCGCGTACATGGAGGCGATCACGGCCAACAACACCTGGGCTGTACAAATATTACTGGTTGCTTTGTCTCGACGAATGTGCTGCTCCCGTGTTTGTAGAGCGAGTCGCAGCGCTGGTTTACCTTGGACATCATGCGAGACCCCAACGATCCGGCCTGGGATCTGACGCTTAAACGCCTCTTGAGTGGCAAAGTACGCTGCGTGAGGCCCGCCATAACCCAGGGGAACCCCAAATCGCTGAGTATTTCCGACCGCAATATCGGCCCCAAATTCGCCTGGGGGTTTCAGCAACGTCAAACTCAACAGATCGGCAGCCACCGTCACCAGAGCACCTACAGCATGAGCCTGATCGACCACTTCTCGATAGTCATGGATCACACCGTCACGAGTTGGATACTGTAACAAAACACCGAAAACCTGATCAGTGTATTGGAACTGACGAGGATCCCCAACCATAACTTGGATCCCTAGGGGTTTGGCGCGGGTTTGGACCACATCGATCGTTTGAGGATAGCAGTCTTGCGAGACTAGAAAAACTGTGCCCTTGGATCGGTGCTGACCATAACTAAGGCTCATGGCTTCCGCTGCTGCCGTGGCTTGATCCAAAAGGGACGCATTGGCAATCTCCAGACCCGTCAGATCAGTCACCATCGTTTGGAAATTGAGCAGGGCTTCCAGACGTCCCTGAGCGATCTCGGCTTGATAGGGGGTGTATT
>CAZONZ010000091.1:3466-11896 GCA_964581005.1 uncultured bacterium | reverse complement strand
GAGGGGATCAGATCATTCGCTACCAGCTCGATCCCGCCGGAGTCCCGGTGCTGCCCCAAGAGGAAACGGCTCCCCCATCTGCTCAACCCCCTGCCCCGCCCCCAGCCTCCGATCCCCAATCCGGCACCCGTCCAGAACTGCAACCGACCCTGGATCGCAACCAACCCCGTCGTCGCGCGGTCCCAGTGGTGGATGAACTGATCATTCGAAATCGCTAGATCCCAAAACCCGTGAGTCTCTTCCAGAGTGCTCGATCTCAACCTAGGGGATCTCCAAAACCACCTTGCCCAAAACAGACTCCTGCTCCACATAACGGTGCGCTTCTGCCGCCTCTGCAAGGGGAAAAATCTGATCCACAGCGATCTGGAGTTGGCCGGTATCAAACAACTGAGTACACTGTTCCAGGATCCAACGTTGATGGATCCGGGCCTGAGTCCAGCCCTTGAACATCGGTGCAGGCATCCATTCATAACTGACCCGAAGGTTCCGCACACGGGCTTCCTGCCAGTTTCCCTGATCCGGCTTGGGCATCAGCAGCATCACCAGATCTCCGTAGGGACGGATGCAGTGGAGTGTTTTGAACAGCGTTGATCCTCCAACCGTATCCAGAGCCAGATCAACCCCTTCTCCCTGAGTCCACTCCAACACTTTTTCAACAAAATCCTGCTGTTTATACAAAATAAACTCATCGACCCGCAGATTCCGCACCAATGCAGCTTGCTTGGCTGATCCCACTGTTGTACACACTCGTGCCTCTGCGATCCGAGCCAGTTGGATCGCTACATGACCTACTCCGCCTGCGCCACCGTGGATCAATACCTGCTGATCCGCCTGGATCCGGCCCCGATCGTGAAGAGATTCCCAGGCGGTGATCAAAACCAGGGGAGCTGCTGCTGCTTGCAGAAATGAAAGGGATGCGGGTTTGTGAGCGGCCCATTGTTCATCGATCGTGACAGCTTCCGCATAGGTACCGGGATCCGCACCGATCCCGCCGTTGAAAAAATACACTTCATCTCCCACCTGAAAGCGGGTGACTGCCGATCCCCTGTCCGTGACGATCCCGGCCCCATCACAGCCCAAAATAGTCGGGAGCCCCTCCGCAACCAGAGGGCCACGTTGCCGCAGTTTCGTATCAAGCGGGTTGATCCCTGCCGCCCGCAGTCGAACCGCGATCTGAGTTGAGGTTGGAGGCGATACATCTGGGATCTCTTGGAGTGTGAGAACCTCTGGATCACCGGGTTGAGCCATAACGATCGCCTTCATCCAAACCTCCTTACCCAAAATCCTCTAGTTCTGTGATGGCTGCGATCCTGCTTATTCTCGGTCTTGACCTGAGGGAATAGGGTAGCACTCACAAGCAGTTTGTTGATTGTCTTTCGGGTCGATCTCGTCCTGCCACTCTCGCCGAGCCTCTTCGACCAATGCTTGCAACGAGATATTGTCTCCGGAGGGATCGGAGGGAGAAGCAGATAAGGGAGAACTGTCGAGAGCCTCCTGGTCAGGCACCCAGCCCAAAAACATCAAAGGGAGGAATTTGGTCAAACCTGACAGGATCACCAGCAAACCCAGTGAGCTAAAATCTGTCTCCGTCACCCCCAAGACTCCCATCAACAGAGATCCCAGTTCATGAGAGACCACCCCAGCCAAATTCGTAATCGACATCAAGAGAGCAAACAAGGTTGCTTCGATCCCTGGAGGACACAAGCGAGCTGCCAGCACCAGCAACGGCATAAAGGCCACTTGAGCCGCCACAGTCAAGATCACCGCATCACTAATCCCAAACCAGCGATCGGGAATCCCCCACTCTCGATTCAGATGATAAACCAGGATCAAACTGGTCAACCCTAATCCTGCCGAAATCAGAATGATCCAGCCCAACATCTTGCGGAGAGGGATATGGCGCAAATAGACCTGAAAGATCAAAACTCCCACCAGTGAAGCGACCCCCGTGGCCAGCTGAAGCTGTCCCAAAAAACCAGGACCAAACCCAAGATCATTCGTGACAAAAAAGAAAAAAGCTGACTCTGAGGTTGGCATGGACCGCCAGATAAACACAAACAATACGGGTAAAAACAAAGACGGTTGCTTGATCGCCGACCAAACCTTCAGAATCTGATCCTTAGCCTGGGCTTGAAACTGATCTGAGCTCGATGGGAAAGGAGCTTCACTCACCAAAAATGCTGCTAACACCACCAACAACGGCAAACAAGAGGACAATCCAAACACTAACCGGGTTGAATACAACTCCAACAGCCGTCCCCCTAGATAGGCCGTGATCAGCGAACCAATAGACAACGATCCCCAAGCCAAGGATTGTAACGATCCTGTTCCAGCCCAATCCTCACGCTGAGTTCGTTCCACCACCAAGGAGTCAATGATCACATCCCCAACCGCATTCGCCGCCGAAGCGATCGTCATCAACAACAGGGCCGTAAACACCGAATTAGCCCAAACTGCCATCCCAAACCAAGCTAAAGAGCCAAAGGTTCCGGCCAGCACTAAGTAAGGCCGCCGCCGATACCCCGCGATCGGGAAACTATCCGAGATCCAGCCATACAGAGGTTTAATCGTCCACGGCACCAACGTGATCCCGCTCAGAGCCGCTACCTCCGCAGGCCCCAACCCCAACTCATCCTTAAAATAAAAACTGGTGGCCAAACGAGCCAACCCCATGGCACCCTGGACAAAGTAGACCAAAATGATTGCAACTAGACCAGAACTCCAGCGAATTTGACGGAGATCCCGCAGTAAAGAAGTATTCACAAGGCACTATCGAGAAAGTTCAACTTCCTCTATCTTAAGATCACCCCTAGAGATGGCCCAGAGTAACTTTGCGCGATCGGTCTCATCCAACACCTGAGCTGATCAGATTTTGTCCGCTGATTCACCCTCTCGATCGGTTCCCAAATACTCTCCGAGCACCACCGTGATATTATCTCGCCCACCATTGGCCTTGGCTGCATCGATCAACGTCGGGGGCAGATCCTCTAGGGCTTTGGACTTGAGGCAATACTCGATAATTTGAAGATCACTTAATTCCTCCGTCAAGCCATCACTACACAGTAGCAAGCGATCGCCGGGTTGGATCGTGATCGGTTGCACAGCGGGAGCTCCGGTATCTGGTCGGCCCAAACAGCGCTCTAGAATGTGTCGCCAGGGATGGGTCCGAGCCTGCTCCAGAGTCAGCTCCCCTTGGCGGATCGAGCGGGCGACGAGGGTGTGATCATCCGTCATCTGCAGCATTTGGTTGCCGCGCAGTCGGTAGAGGCGAGAATCTCCAATGTGGGCGCTCCAGCAGTTGCCCGCCGGATCCAGCAGCACAACCACCACCGTTGTCCCCATATCAGCCCGTTCGGGATTGCGGCGCTGATCATTGAGGATGGAAAGATTGGCCGCTTCGACTGCATCATTGAGTAGCTTAGGGGCTTCCACCAGCTTCCAGCTATCTTCGATCTTTTTGCGGATCGCTTCGACCGCTAGCTTACTGGCCGTGGCTCCGGCAGCGTGGCCCCCCATACCATCCGCAACGATACAAAAGTGCCCATTCGGATCGCAGTAGTAAGCGTCTTGATTACTACTCCGAACTTTTCCGGGATCAGTTAGGGCAGCAAATCGCATCACATCATTCGCTCTGAGCTTTCTAGACCTAAGACTACTCGCCCCAGGGCTCCCACGGCAATCCCGGCAAGAACTAAGGCGATGATTGCTAAAGTAACATGACCTGCGACAAATAGATGCGTGGAGGTCAGCAAAAACGTGCCAAATAAGAGGGCATAGATCGCCCCCATCCCGATCGCCGTTAATTTCCGCAACAATCGCTCCGTTTCAATCGATCGCACCCGCAGGCGCAAATCCCCGCCCTCTAGCCGATTAAGGCTTGATTCGATCCGCCGGGGCAAATTTAAACTGCTACTGGTAAATTCAGCGGCCTGACGACCCACCTGAGCCAGGATCGTTTCTCCCTCGATGGTCCCGTTAGAGGCCAACAGCTCATCGGCAAACGGCTGGGCTACCTTCATAAAGTCAAAATCGGGATCCAATCCTTTCCCCAACCCCTCCAGGGTGGTCATGGCCCGCATCACAAAGGTAAAGGTAGCCGGGAAGCGAAACGGCTGATCGTAGGCCAGCTGATACAGATCGTCACTGATGGCCGCCACCGAAACCTGATCACTATCAAAAGGCTTATCCATGAAGTGATCCAGCATGTACTGGACGGAGCGGCGCACCGGAGTCATATCGGCAGTGGGGACCAAGGCTCCCAGATCAATCAGCGACTGGACGACTAGATCGGCATTTTTGGACGCGACCCCGGCGAGGGTAACCATCAGTTTGTCTTTCACATCCGTCCGGATCCGGCCCATCATGCCAAAGTCATAGAAGATCAAGGTGCCATCGGGGCGGACAGCAAGATTGCCGGGGTGGGGATCGGCGTGGAAGAACCCGTCTCGAAGCAGCTGGCGGAGATAGGCATGGGCTCCTAAGCGAGCGATCACTTTACGGTCAATGCCTGCAGTAGCCAGAGATTCATAATCACTGACCTTGATCCCCGGCATGTATTCTAGGGTCAAGATCCGGCGGGAGGCATAGCGCCAATACACACGCGGGACGGCAATCTGCTCCAGATCTCGGAAATTGCGGCGGAAGGTGTCAGCATTGCGGCCTTCGCCTAAATAATCCACTTCTTCCCAGAGGGTGCGGCGACATTCTTCATAGATCCCGATCCAGTCGCGTCCGCCTTGGCCCCACTTCGTTCGATATTGGAAAAATTCAGCAATTCCGCGTAATATTTCCAGATCAATGGTGAAAAGACGAGTCAGACCTGGGCGTTGGACTTTGACGACAACTTCTTCTCCCGTTTTGAGCTGGGCGCGGTGGACCTGACCCAGACTAGCCGCCGCCAGAGGTGTGGGATCGAAGTAGGCATAGATCTGGGGGATCGGTTTGCCAAGTTCCTGTTCGATGATGATGGCAACTTGTTCAAAGCTGAAGGAGGGTACTTTATCCTGCAACTTGGAGAGCTCTTCGACATATTCACCGGGGAACAGATCGGCGCGGGTTGAGAAAAACTGTCCCACCTTGATGAACGTTGGCCCTAGATGCAGGAGCGACTCGCGTACCCAGATGGCACGACGGCGGCGGCGACGGGCTTTGTGCTCAGCCGTTGGGCTGTTACCGTAGCTCCACTCTTTCTGATCGAGCCAGAGATAGAACAAAAAGGTGAGGACAAACCGCCAGGTATCGAATGACCGTTCCCGGCGAGAGTAATTTTCACGCGCCCAGCGGTAGGCGGTGTAGGGCTTGGCGATCTCGCTGCGCAGGGATCTGTCAGTGGCAGGAAAAGGCGTGGCGCTCAACTTGATTGACTCCGGTACTTCTGTAACTCCGAACGTAGTTGGGCCACTTCTGCCCGCAGATCATCCAAAGTCGCCTGCAGATCGTCACCTCCCAGCGGAGCGGCGAGCGGATCACTGACCAGGTTTGACTCTTCCTGCTGAGCACGAGTCATCACATCATCCGGAAAGGTGCGACAGAGCTCTTGAAACTCAGCTAGGTTTTTCCCCATCTGGCTAACCAGATCGGTGAGGCTATGTTCCAGCCGTTCTCGCAGCAGGTTGGCAAGGGCACGACCAATGAAAAACGCACGGACTGCAGGATCGTTCATGAGCCTCTTTCGTAAAACTCAACACAAAGTATAACGAATCATCACGAATCTGTGCTAGATCCTTACGATGGTGCTAGAGCTAACCTACGGGTCGATCTAGCCTGGAGTTGAGCAGGATCCACCTGAATCCAACTTAATCCAATCCATCCAGCCGATCCAGCCACAGGGGTGACAGCTCCCAAGGGAACCTCCCTCAGTATGACCCATCAAGGCAATTTCGCCTGAGCCAAACCGAGGGGAACTGATCAGCCCACCCCTGCTCAATTCAACGATCAAGCTCCCAGATGTGGATCGGATGAGCGTTAAGCTTCGTCGTCTGTTCCCGATCCTGATTGACCTGGCTCTAAGGCTAAATTTTTCCAGCCAACACTCACTAAAAACTGCCGGATCGTGTTGACCACAGTTAATCGATCGTCACGGATCCCATCTCCTCCAAGCTGGACTTGATCACCGGAAAACAGAATGAGATAGATCACATAACTTTGAGGTGGCTCTGGGCGGTAGACCCGCAGCTGAATATCGCGGATCTCACTCAAGGGGTACTGGCTATTGCGCGTTCCCCAAATCATGTGCCGGGTCAAGTGGATCGTTTGAGCTGCAGGATCGATCACAACTCGCAGGTGACCCTGGATCAGGGTTCCCACCCCTGAGGTCAACAAAATTCGGATGGATAAGAACCCAATCAAGACTCCTATCAACAACAAACCGATCCAAAACAGGATCCAACGCGAGATCTCTTGGAGGGACTGGATCTGGGTGAAGGCAAAAAGGCTCAATGCTATACCGATGGCTAAACTGACTCCAGCAACCAGACTCGTGGTTAGAATCAACCTCCACTCGGTTTCTTGCTCCAGGATCAGCTGGGTTTCAGTATGGTGGACAATTTTCATGAGAACCTCCAGGAGCTTGGGATCCCCTGCACTTCAGCTAGGGTGCTGACAAGAGCTTGGATCAAGGCCAACGCTAGTTGTATCACTCCAGGGTTCCCTATGAGGATCAGGACTTGCGCAATCCCCCAGAAAAATTGTAAGTAAAGAACTTGGCTGGAAAACAATCAGGGTATCCTCATGTCCGCTGAAGTGTTTGCCGAAGAAACGGTGATCCAACAAAATATCGAGCAATTTCTGCTGGTGCTAACGGTGTCGCTCACAGTGGCCACCTTGCCTCAGGTGTTGAGTTGGGCTCGCCAGATCCCCTACACATTATTGCTGGTGATGACGGGGTTGGGCTTAGCCCTAGTCGATGTTCGTCTGGTCAATTTATCCCCTCAGCTCATCCTCACGATCTTTCTCCCCCCCCTGTTATTTGAAGCGGCTTGGAATCTGAAATGGTCAGCGCTGAAACGGGACCTGGGGTTGATCAGTCTCTATGCCGTCATTGGCGTTGTGATCTCGGTGGGCGGGATCAGTTTAGGGTTGGCTCAATGGACAGCTCTTTCGTTGCCGATCGCCTTGCTGGTGGGAGCCAGTTTAGCCGCAACGGATCCGGTGTCTGTGATTGCCTTATTTCGTGAGCTGGGGGTAGGAGAACGGCTGAAGACGGTTTTAGAAGGAGAAAGTCTCTTTAATGATGGGGTGGCTGTTGTCGCGTTTAGTCTTCTGGTCGGGATCCCGCTGGGCACCAGTGTGTTTAGCTTGCAGGCAACGGTGTTGCAGTTTTTGATGTTTGTGGGTTTGGGGATCGGCGTCGGCAGTCTGATCGGGTTTGGGATCTCGTATTTGACGCAGCGCTTCGATCTACCGCTTGTGGAGCAATCGATCACGTTGATTGCCGCTTATGGGGCCTATCTGGTGACGGAAAATGTGGGCGGATCCGGGGTGATCGGCGTGGTCACAGCAGGCTTGATCCTGGGGAATTTTGGATCTCGGATTGGGATGAACCCGCGCACTCGGCTGATCGTGAGTGAGTTTTGGGAATTCCTGGCCTTTTTTGTGAATTCAATTGTCTTTCTACTGATCGGAGATCAAATTTATTTCGCGACCCTGAAATCCTATTTACCGATCATTGGGATCACGATCCTGGTGATGTTGATCTCTCGTTTCCTGTCGGTGTTTGGGCTGGGGATCTTGAGTAATAGATTTAATAAAACCAAGCTGGGATGGCGAGATCAGACCGTTTTATGGTGGGGTGGACTGCGGGGATCGGTGTCGATCGCTTTGGCTTTGAGTGTGCCGGAAGAGGTGGAGGGGCGTGAAGCGATCATTGCCACAGTGTTTGGAGTTGTCTTATTTACCCTGCTCGTTCAAGGACTGACCACTAAAACGCTGCTGCAACAGTTGAGATTATTGGGCGATCAACCCCTGCGACAGGAATATCAAGAATTGCTGGCTCGGCGAGCGGCTCTGGAACGTGTGCAGGAGTATCTCGAATCCAGACAAGATCAGCCGGATCTGGAGCCAGAGTTTTATCGCTATCAGAAGGCTTTGGTGGAGGGGCAATTGGATCAGATCAAACTGCGCATCTTGGAAATGCTGGAGAACCATCCAGAACTCCGTAATTACACCTCCGAGCAAATGCGCGAAACCCTTCTCGCGATCGAGGCCAATACCTACGCTGAATTTGTTCAAGCAGGTCGGCTCAATCAAGATCTGGCTCCGTTTTTGCAAGTACCTCCGACAGAGGGATAGGAATCTGGAACAGAACTCCTTCCCCCATCTGTCTTTTCCCCTAGAGCCAACTCTGGAAATTTTAGAGCAAGTAGTCATCCCCAACGATCATCCCCAAGATCTGACCCAAGATTTGATCAGCTAGAAGATTTGATCAGCTAG
>CAZONZ010000091.1:0-3366 GCA_964581005.1 uncultured bacterium | reverse complement strand
TGATCAGCTAGAAGATTTGATCAGCTAGCATGGGGTGTTGAATTGGGGGATGTTGTTGTCACCTTGCCAGAGATCAGAGCCGAAGTCAGCTGATCCAGCGCTTCAAAATCAACGGCTTCACATTGACCCTTTTGGAGTAAAACATTGATCTGGTGCTGATCTTGAGATGTGATCTGGCCGGTTTGAAATGCGTTGGCAACAATCGTTTGAATCGTGAACGTCATCATGAAGATCCTCAGTAGGCTAAGCAAGCAATCACGGGATTAGCGTGGTTGGTCGTCAGTCGTGATCGATCCTCAATGTCTCCTGGTCTTTCGGCGTCCATCCGAATCCAAGCGAGAATCAATGGGCGATCGTGCTGGTTGATGATCTTTATTGTTATAGACTTTTGGCGGATCGCTTGTGCGCCGGATCACTAGGGCATTGAGAGTTCGATCGTTGCAAATCTTTAACTGGATTGCGATCATCTTTACTAGATTGAGGTGGAGTGATCAAAGATCGTTCAGGGTTTGGCCTAGATATCTAGAACACTTCGCCATTAGGCCCCACAAGCTGGATCTCCCCGTCACGAACCTTTTGGCCGATCGCTTCCAGGAGGGCCAATTCTTCAGGAGACACAATCCCATCAGCATAGATGGCCGCTTCGATTTCATCATTTTCCTCGGAGGTCAGCATCCCATCGGCTAAAGCTCGTTCCGCAATCGCCTTAACATGGGCAAAATCCATGAGGTCCCTCACAAACTCAACAGGGGTGTTCAATGAACGGTTGTCTGATGCGTTCAAGCTTAACTCAAGGGATCCAACCCACGCTAGCCCCTGACCAGGTTTGAGCGTTTTGATCAGGAGAAACTGCAGCTGGATGCACCCGATCGTGATCGAGAAGCATCAGCTGAAGTGTGCCCTTAGCAATGCTCTGACCCACTTGACTCACAGGAGCCTTGGGATCGGGAATACCTTGGCTGGGGGTCAGGATCGTGGCGGCCACCTGTCGCCCATCGGGAGACACCTCAAAATCAAGTTCGTTGGGAAACTGGACCTGGATCAACTCCTGCGTCACTCCAGTAACCCAATCAATTGCCAGCAGGCTGGGAGATTCACTAAAGGTAACTGGATCCGGACGAGTGGTAAGACAGTAGAACACAGAGGCTGCAGGCGCAAATTGGCCTGCCAGGATCGATCCTTGGGTGGTCAAGATCGGAAAACTCCGCCCTGTATTACTCAGGATCGAAAGGGTACGTGTGTAGTCGGTCTGGAAGCTGATCATGGCGGCAGCGGATCCATCAGGTTTGATCGCTAGTGCCTGACCGTATTGGGCAAAGTATTCAGCTGCTCCTGAGGTTGGTGGCGGGGGAGGTGGAGGGTCGGTAGAGGGTGCAGACTCGCCAGAGGTCTGAGCAGGATCGGAAGCGGTGGCAGGATCGGCAGGACGTGAGGGGTTTGATCGATTCGAGTCGGGTTCAGCCTCCGGGTCCAGCGACAGGATAGCGACCCCTTGACCTTGAGACATCAGCACACTACGGTGATCCGGCGTGATCAGAAAATCTCCCCCTACCCCTAGCTCCAGCTCTAGAGGGCGAAATCGGCGTTGACCCGATCGTTTGATCCAAAGTTGAATTTGACCTAAGGCCGTGGGATTAATCCGTTCCACAATCACCACCTCGCCGTCAGAGGAAACCTCAAAGCGGAGATTTTGCCACGAGTCATGATCCAAGAGCAGCTTCGATCGCCGCCGCCGCAAGGACAATTGGTAAAGATCTTGCTGTTGCTGAGTGGTTGCCGTTGCCATGTAGTAGACGGTGTCCCCATCTGCCGTAGCGGCAAAGCGAGTGACTTTGAGCCCCGGATCCGTCAAGGGGATCTGAGTCTGAGTGGCAAGATTGATCCCAATCAACCGACCAACCCACTCGCCCTCAACTCCGATCGTTAATAGTTGGGGATCAGGGGTTTGAAATGTTCCCTCAAAGGGTTGTTGCATTGATCGTCCTTGCCGATCTACAGCTCCATCCAACCTGATGTGAAAGGTTTGACCGTAGGGAGCGGGGTGATCCAGAAAGTAGATCCAGCGGCGTCCTACCCAGTTGGATCGTCCTGGCAACGGGGGATCAAAGCTGAGATTAGCCGCAACACTGGCTGGATCCATGAGGCGATTGAAGGAGAGGATCAGTTGGCGTTCAGAAGCTTGGATCGTTTGGTCTTGCCAATTGAAAGAGCGAACGTGAGGTGGGATCTGGCTGACCAGACTCAACATGCCCACGATCAGGATGAGGCTACAGCATGTGATCCCAGCCACCCAACGATCGAGCAGTTGCCAGTCAGAAAATCGCCTAATTCGCATATGGATTCTCCGGGATCGGAATCGGGGTGATCTGTTCCGCTTGAATCACCAACTCCACATTTGCAACTGATCTTGGATCAGACCCATCCTGAGATCCTGAGTTGAACACAGACAACGTTGGACGAGATTGCACCTGCATTCGACCGATCACTCGCTGCCAACTATCAGGAGTCAGCTCCGTTGCCTCAGCCCAGATCACAGGCAGACCCACAGGATAGGCATCGGCGGCACAACAACTGATCAAAAATCTGGCTAGCACAAAGGAGCCTGCTGGAGCATCTTCAGGATGGATCACAAAACCGTCAACATCCACAGGCTGATCCACATAATTGAAGGGATCTGGATAGACATCGAGCGTCCGAACCCAATCGATTAAACTGCGCTCACGTGGATCGATCTTAGGACGAAATTCTTGGGGCTGATCACGAGTAAAGCTGAGATTGGGAGATACACCTCGATTGATCGCCGTTTGACCCGAAAGAGGGCGGGGGGTAATCAGTAATCCCAGGCTAGCGGTGATCAACAGCAAGATCACACCCACACGGGGAGCCAGCAGAGATAGGTGAGGCTCGGATCGGGATCGCTGAGACTGAGTCTGCTTCAGCGCTTGGATCGGGGATCTAGCATCTTGATCAGGATCTAACCAGCGCCCCCAACTCCCTAAGAAACGGAAGAGACCCACATCGTAGATCGCTTTGATCACGAGGATGAGTCCCAGTAGGCTCAGACACCCTGCCGTCAAGGTGGCGATGCCGACATAGTTTGCATGGATCAGCAAGACCAACTGATTGCGCAATCGATAGAGTAGAAGCATCAGACCCAATAGGATTAGACTGATACCTTCCAAAAGCTGGATCATGTCTTCCCCTCTACATGAGATTAAGATCTCAGATTAAGGTGAGATCAAGGGCTAGAGAATTCATTGTAGGCAATTTTGATCCAAAAATACATCAGACTTACCTTCAAATAGAGTCGAGATCACCTATTCCACGTGAGGCCCGCACTGTACGCGAAGCGTCAGTGTCGGGAGG
>CAZONZ010000090.1:2883-11931 GCA_964581005.1 uncultured bacterium | reverse complement strand
CAACGGGCTGAGCAAGAACGCCAACGGGCTGAGCAAGAACGCCAACGGGCTGAGCAAGAACACCAACGGGCTGAGCGATTTGCCGCTCGGTTGCAAGCATTCGGCATCGATCCTGAAACGATCTAGATTATCATCCATACAGATCCAGCTTGATCGCTGAGGGGTCTTGGACCTGAAAGAGCCATCAGGGGGTGAGATAAGATCCAGGCTAGGCCGGAGGCAAAGGGTCGATCAAGCAGGATCCTTCTGACCCCTACCCGGCAGGTTCAGCCCTTAGAGGGGCTCCAGACAGAAGCGGGAGGTTCGGTTGTGGATGTTGCTCTGATCGGCATAAGTGCAGGGATTGGCTTGATCGAAGCCGTTGTGGAAATGGGTCGGCATCACGCTCTCTGGCACACAGGATTGAGGTTAGCTGGGGATCGGTTGCTCTGGCCAGGATCGGTTCTCAGTTTGGGGATGGTTGGCTTGATCAGTTTGGCTTGCTTTGGATGGATGTCGGATGGGGCATTGGTTGGGGCTTTGATCCTGGTGGGTGGAGTGATGGGTGCTCTGTTGATCGCTTTGAGCCCATTAGGACGAGCAGCCCAAGCGGTAGCGGTTTGTGGGGGATGTGTGGCGATCTTGCTATTACCGGATGCGGTTGATCTCCGATTGATCGGTATGGCTGCTCTAGGTTTGGGCGTGGGTCTAGGGGCTGTCCCTCCGTTGCTGGTGATGTCTGGAGCCGCAGGATCAGGGTTGTTGCAAGGATTGGCCCAGTTTTGGATCTTGATTGCAGCGGCGACCTGGGGATCTCGGCTCACCGAAATCTGGGATCTCACCCCCTCAGGATGGACGGAGCATGTACCCGCCGGGTTAGCCGCTTTAGCCTTGATCGCAGGCGCTATTCCACCCTTACTTGGCGATCCATCAGCATCTCCAGATCGAAAGCTCGCTCAAGCACCTCCAAAGAGTATCGATCTACCTGCTGCAACGTCTGGAGATCAATCTAAATCTGGAGATCTTGCCACCGAACATGCTGGAGTTTCGGATCAGTCTGGACTCTCAGATCAACCTGCCGATCCTGGTTCAGATCAATCCTCGGAAGGATCCTCTGTGGCTTCAAGATCATGGTCTCCTTTGATCACTCGTGGGCTTGGGGTTGGGGTGTCGGTTTTATTGTCGGTGGCGTTGATCCAAAACAGGTTACTGCAAGATCACGATCTCGTTGTCTGTTTCGGGATTGGCTGTATTGGATCTTTGGCGTTGTTTGCCTTGGAACAACGGATCTTGGAAGTTCGAGGGTCTCTCTCTGGATCGGAACTCCTTTGGCGTGGGGTGATGGGAATCGTAGCTGTGGGTGGGCTGGCTCTGTTGGCTCTGCGGTTAGGAGGATCCTATGGATCTGCGATCTTGGGGTTAGGGATGATGGCCGTACCCAGTCGTTGGGGAGCAACAGCCGCCTTATTCCTCGCTGCCCGTCCCCTTGTCCAAAGTTTGTTGTATCAATTTGATCTTAATCTCAGTGGGATCAATATTACCCATGCTTATACTTATGCGGCTCTCTATATCGGGATCGCCAGTGTGATCGTGGCCTTGTGCTGCCGCTGGGTCTATGCGTTCAAGGCTCCGTTACGCACAGCCTTGGGACTGGTGTTGGGAAGTGTTTTGGGTACGGGGTTGATCGGCTATTTCATTCATTTACAACCCCAAGCTGCGTTTTTGTTGGGGGCAATGATGACTGCTTTGGTGATCGCAGGGCTAGAACCTGTCTTCCTCAGCTTAGTGGGATATGGTGCTCCTGCTTGGCTTGGATCACAAGGCTTGGTTTTGATCCCATTAGCCACCTTTACGGCTTTGCTCACCAGTGATCTAACCTTGTGGGGAACCCAAGCCAGTCGAGTGGAACGGGTGATCGTGTTAGCTGGGGTGATCGCGGTAGCTGCTTTAGGGTTAGTGGTTTTTTGGATCTGGAGTTCTCTTCAGCAGCGGAATCGACCGAATCACGTTGCCACCTCGACCTAAAGCGAATCTCTGGGAAGCTCTGGCAGGATCAGCATCCCATCCCCAAAAGAGTAAAACCGATACTGGAGTTGGATCGCTTCCGCATAGAGATCCAGGAGTCGCTGTCGTCCGATCATGGCACTGACCAGCATCAGTAAGCTTGATCGAGGTAAGTGAAAGTTGGTGATCAGCCCATCGACGATCTGCCAACAATATCCCGGATAAATATACAGATTACTTTTGCCTTGCCAAGGTTGGATCGATCCCTGCTGTGCAGCGGTTTCCAAAGCTCGAACGACCGTTGTACCCACGGCGATCACTCGTCCTCCTGCTGCCTGCGTGCAATGGATCTGATCGACCGTTGCTGCTGGAACCTGCAGCCACTCCTGATGCAGCTGATGATCCTCAACCCGTTCTGCTTCGACAGGCCGGAAGGTGCCAAGCCCGATGTTGAGCGTGATCGTGGCGGTCTTAATTCCCTGTTTGGCTAAGTTCTGGAGGAGCGAGTCGGTGAAATGCAGCCCTGCCGTTGGAGCCGCTACCGATCCCGGTTGACTGGCCCAGATCGTTTGGTAGTCTTCCGGACCCGCAACTCGTTCGGTGATGTAGGGAGGAAACGGGATCTCTCCAACGGTTTCTAAGATCTGCTCAAAGGACTGATCGCTTGACCCATCAAACTGCAACCAGCGTCCACCCGAAGCTGGATCGGCTGCTACAACTGTGGCTTCTAGATCCGATCCAAACTGTAAGCGATCTCCAGGCCGAATCCGCCGACCGGGTTTCACCAGAGCCAACCATTGATCGGCAGCGGTGGGGTGAGGTTCGAGCAGTAGGATCTCAATCTGGGCTCCGGTCGGCTTCTGGCCATAGACACGGGCTGGGATCACTTTAGTATCGTTTAAGACTAATAAATCTCCCGATCGGAGCCAGCGAGGGAGCGCCCAGAAGTGACTGTGATCATGGTGCTGGGGATCAAGGACCAAAAGCCGCGCTTGATCACGAGGATTCACAGGAGATTGCGCGATCCGTTCCAAGGGTAACTCGTAGTCGTAGGCGGCTGTGAGTCGATCCAATGTGGGATCCCAAGAAGAATGATCAGACGGTAAACACCAAGCCATAATCAAGCAAGCTCAAGCAGACGATCAGGAGACTAGTGAGTAGGGAGATGGGTGCAATTCAGGTTCCGGATCCAACAGGATAGATCTTATGGTCAACTTAGCACTTTGATAACCCTCACTTAACTTTTTACCTTTAAGTTTGATGTGATACCTCAAATCCGGATCACGCAGCTGATTCAGCCTCTCTCTCACTGAGGCATGGGGCTTAAACATAGATCCAGTTATCAATGGACATCAGATCTCTTGATGCCGATCTATCGTGATCTTAAGATAAAAAGTCCCAAGGATTAACGTGCTGATCGATGGCGGATCTGACACGTTTTGCATGGCCAAGGGTAAGCGTGTTGCGGGCTAGAAAAATGAGTGGGAAGGATAGAATCAGGAGTCGGATTTGGTATAGTGATGGCGTTGGTTTTCGGCTTGGCCTGATTGATGGGGCTAAGCATAATCCTAATCTTAATCTGAGTGTTCTAAAACCTAATCGATCTGACTAAGTTTCTCTAGCTTGTCTGCAGCAGCCTCAGCAAGGGTTCTTGCTCATCCACCTGGCCTTCCACAGGACGTTAGCAATGGTTAGCTACTCCACTGATCCCGATCCCAAAGCCCAAGCCAGTGACAAACAGACAACTCGTGCTTCGCCGCACCGGGTTTTGGAAGAAATGGCGAGTCGAGGAGTCTCTGGTTACTTGCATATCCAGGATCCTCTGGATCAGTCCGTGGGTTGGCAGCTTTTTATGGATGGCAAGAATCTCAACTATGCCAGCAGCATTATGGGTCAGCCGGAACGAGTCGCCTGTTTGCTGCAGCAGTTTCAGCCCGAATTGGCCGATCTCGATATCAAAGAGGGTGAGCTGGAATACAGCCAAATTTACAATGCAGCCCACCAGCGCAAGATCCCGATGATCCAGTTGCGGCAGTTACTCGTCAATCTCAGTTTAGAGGCCCTGGTGCAAGTGTTGACGATGAACCGGGCCAATGTCCAATTCAGCAAAACCCAGCGGATCGATCCGATCTTGGTGGTAGTGCCTGTGAAGCAGGTGATCCCTAATCTGTGGAAGTTTGTCTCAAAGTGGGAAGCCCTGCGACTCGATATCCCCTCCCCGTTTTCTCGCCTGTTCCTCGATCCGCAACAGGTTTCTCAGTTTTGTGAGGTTTGGCAGCAAACTCAGCAGGATCCGACCTACGCTCAGTTTTATACTCCAGAGCAACTGCCCGTTTGGATCCAGCTTTTGACCGAAAAACTTTCCCTTTACCAAGCTGCCTCTCGATCGAAGATCCAGCCGTTGGCCTTGGCAACCTTATTGCATCCCTTGGTCAAGGCTAAAGCTCTAACAGTGATCCCGTTCCGAGATCCGAAAGAGGAAGCCAAGAATCGCACGGTGATCGCGTGTATTGACGACAGCAAGACGGTGCAGCGGCAAGTGCAGCGGACCTTGGAAGTGACGGGGTATGAGGTGCTAGGGATTGCCGATCCTGCTCAGGCCCTCACGGCGCTAGCCCGACAGCGACCGGCTTTGATCTTGATGGATGTGAATATGCCGGGGATCAATGGCTACGAGCTTTCCCAGATGTTGCGGAAGTCGAAACAGTTGCGTGATATTCCAATTGTGATGTTGACAGGTCGAGATGGCTTTATCGATCGAGTCCGCGCTCAGATGATTGGGGTTGCTGACTACATTACGAAGCCGTTTGAGCCCTCGCATTTGCTCCAAACCGTGCAACGCTTGGCCCAACCGACTGAAGAGTCGTAAGAGATCTTGCCTGTAGTTGATAGGACATGGTGACCGATCGATGACAGCTCCCGTCCATGAGTATTTTGGTGTCCGGATTACAGGTTCCGTGCGGATCGCGGTGCCCCTAGCTCATGTGGAATCGGTGTTACGGATTGATCCACTGCGGATCTGTCCCATTCCGGGTGTACCGCCTTATTTTTGGGGAGTTGTGAACCAGAAAGGATCTCTCACCTGGGTCTTTAACTTTAGCCACTATTTAGGACTGCCGCAAACCCCCACCTTAACTGGAGTGTCCTATTTAGCTGCCGTGATCACCGCTCAAACCGATCAGCAGTTCAAGCCAGAGCGGGAACGCAAAGTCGCCTGTCTCGTCTCCGACCTGGAAGGAATCTACACCCTCGATCCACGTACCCTCAAACCCATGCCTGATCAGCTGAAGCCCCATTTGCGAGACTTATTTGTGGGCTTAGCGATTCGCTCCTCCAAACTTGAAGGGGATCCAAGAGTCAAGCAAACTCAGATCCAGACCCATCAGGCTATTCGGGTTGCCGTTCTCGATCCGATATTATTTTTTGATCTGATCCATCGTGAGGGGGTTACAGCTGCCTTAACCTCCACTGCTGCTTCCCCTTCCCCCATACCCAGCCCAGCTGCCTAGAGTCTGTGTTGATCCTTACCTGAGTGAGTGCTATGTCTGTCCAAGAAAATCCTACTGCTCCAGAGAAGAATTTGGCTGCTTCACCTGAGGCCAATGGACGAGATCAGCCATCAGGGCTTGGTCCAGAAACTGCTTCTCATCTGCCTGATGGGTCTGGAGATCCGTTTGAGGATGCTGTTGGAGATCCAACCCTAGAAGCTGAGCCTGATGTAGGTGGCGACTTCGAGTTTGATGGAGACAGTACGGCTGGGTCTGAGCAGACTTGGATCACGCCTACGGGGTTTACACAGGGGAATGCTGCTGACCCCGATGATCTGATGACGCAGATCCTGTTGGCCAATACGCTGGAACAATCTGGAGAAATCGATCAAGCCATTCAAATTTATCAGCAGATCCTGACTCAGGATGAAAGCGGCACATATGGTCAGATCGCCCAAAAAGCCTTAGAAAATCTAGGGGTGAATCTACCGTTGGGATTGCCTCCCTCTGAACCTGTGGCAACGGTTTCCGCCCCAAGCCAGCCAGAGTCGGCTCAGGTCCAGCAGCAGGGATCGACTCCATCTCCGTTGTTGCGCTGGTTGTACGATCTACCCATTGCCCGAAAACAGTTAGTCTTCTTACTGGTGTTTGAGATCCTGACACTGGCGCTGGTGGGAGCTGGGGCATTTCTGATCAATCAAAGTTTGCGGAATCAGTTGCTCAACCAGGCTAAATCGGAGCTAGCCGTTACCAAAAACACCTACATTAATCAGTTAGATCTGTTAGGCGCAGGCTTTCAGAGTCAGGCCAACAACCCAGCCGTGATCGCAACTTCGCAGCGCTACACCCAACCTCGCACGATCTCAGCGCTTGAATTGGGTGAGGTGAAGCAGGCACTGCAAGGGATCGCCCTCGATCAACAGTTGGAATATGTGACGATGGTAGACGAAAACCGCGAGATCGTTATGGATGCCCACACCGATCGTTTGCGCGAGACGTTTGATCCGGAAGGGCTGGTGACTGAAGTTTTAGCGTTCCCCCGGCAGGTGCGAGCAACGGCCATTGTGAATCGAGCTGATTTGGAAGCCTCCAATCCTCCTTCGCTTCCTCCTGATTTGGGAGAGCAAGCCCTGATCCGCTATGTTGTGACGCCTGTGATCGACCCAGAGACACGAGGGGTAACGGGGGCGTTAATCGCTGGAGACTTGGTGGATGGGGATCAGAGCTTGGTTGAAAGTACTCTGGAAACGTTTGGAGTCCAGTTTGAGGACACTAGTCTGCAGGTGGATGGTGGCTACAGCGGGATCTACATGCACCAAGCAGGGCAGTTTACGCCAGTCACTACTGCTAATCAGCAACGCCGGGGCTTACCTCAACCGGATGTGGCGCTCCCGGATAACCCTCTCACCCAGGCACTTCTGAATAATGCGATCCGCGATCCCAAACAATTGCCCGTGACTGAACGGTTGCTGGTGGGCGATCGGTTTTACACGGTTGCGGCTCAAGCTCTGCCATCTAAGTTGATCGAGAACGATCTAGGTGAAACGATTGAGGTACCTACCGCTGAGCCTGTAGCGGTCCTCATCCGAGGGACTCCTGAAACAGCCTTGAACGATCTATTACTCCAAACGTTGATCCGGCTGGGAATTGTAGCAGCTGCCGTTGCAGCCTTAAGTGCTGGCTTGGCGGTGATCTTGAGCCGTTCCATTACCAACCCGCTGCGCCATTTGGGTCAGGTTGCCCATGTCTTTTCCCAAGGGGATCGGGGGATCCGGGCTGAGGTCGAGGCCAAGGATGAGGTGGGTCAGTTGGCCCAAACCTTTAATACGATGGCAGACAGCATTGTGGTGACGGAAGCCGCTCTTGAGAATCAGGCTCGGAGACGGCAAGCGGAGGCGGAACAGCAGCAGCAACTGAAGGAAGTCCTGCAACGAGGGGTGATCAATCTCCTGCTAGAGATCGAGGGTGCTCAGCGAGGTGACCTGACTGTCCAAGCTCCGGTAACCAACGATGAAGTCGGATCGATTGCAGACGCCTTTAACGCCACGATCCGCAGTCTACGGCAGTTGGTGGCCCAGGTAAAAACGGTGGCAAACCGAGTCAATCAGTTGGCTCAAACCAGTGAGGTCTCAGTCCGGCAGCTGTCCCGCGACTCCTTGAAACAAGCATCTGAACTGGCGCAAGCTTCTGCAGTGGTGGCTGAAAATGCGACCTCGATCGAACGAGTCTCGAAGTCTACTCAAGAGGCCACTCAGATCGCTCAAGAAGGTGCCGAGAAAGCACGAGCGGGTGACCGAGCCATGGATCAAACCGTCCAAAGTATGGACAAGATCCGGACGGCTGCAGGTGATACGTCCAAACAGGTCAAGCGCCTAGCTGAGTCGTCGCAAGAGATCTCTCAGATTGTGGCGATCATTGCCTCCATTGCGGATCGAACCAACTTGTTGGCGTTTAACGCATCGTTGGAGGCAGCTCGTGCAGGGGAACACGGTCAAGGGTTCCGTCAGATCGCAGATGAAGTGCGACGACTGGCTCTGCAGGTGAACGAGTCAGCTCAGGATATTGAGCATCTGGTCACCGACATTCAACAGGAAACGGCGGAAGTGATCCGAGGCATGGAGATCAATACGACTGAGGTGGTGATCGGAACTCAGTTGGTGAACCAGACGAAGCAAACGCTGCAAGAGTTGGTAACCATCAGCCAACGGATCAATCACTATCTGGAAGGGGTCTCGCGAGATACCAGTGCTCAGACTGGAGCATCGCAACAGGTGAGTGAAACGATCGCAGATGTGGCAGCCATTGCCCAGAACACTTCAGCTGAGGCCCACGGGATTGTGACCTCGTTGCAGGAACTGGTTCTCGAAGTCCGCGCCCTGCAGGATTCGGTGGCTCGATTCCAGTTGGAAACCATCTCCTCCCAGAGCGAGGATCGAGCGGAGATCGCCTCTACCCCAGATTCCGCTACAGATGCGACAGAGTCTGCTGATTCAGCCACACACGAACCCCGTGGTGATCTGGCCAAGGTATAGTTGATTGTTGATATGACATTTGTCTCCCCTGCTGTAGAAGATGGCCCGATCGGATCCCCCTCCGATCCAGGTTCGTGCTTACCGTTGAGACCAACTCCTCTGGATCAGATGGATCAGAATGGGCTG
The DNA here is from genome assembly GCA_964581005.1 of uncultured bacterium. Classification (GTDB taxonomy): domain Bacteria; phylum Cyanobacteriota; class Cyanobacteriia; order Thermostichales; family Thermostichaceae; genus CAZONZ01. Next base: position 3,302 of record CAZONZ010000090.1, on the reverse strand, counting down.
GATGCAGGGGATGAAGCGGATCCAAGTCATGGAGTGGATCGAGAAGCCCAAGAGGCACAGATTGAGGAAAGCTTGAATTGGTTAAGTTTTCATCGTCTTTGGGGACAATTGCCGGATAGCGCCTTGAAGGCGATCGCTCAAACCCTGCAATTTTTCAAGATCGATCCCAAAACTCTGATCTACCGCGAAGGCCAGCTCCCGGTGGGGCTTTATCTTCTCAAATGGGGATCGGTTGAGATCTATCGCTCGTCTGTGGTTGGCAAAACCCATATTCACTATCGCAGTGCAGGTGAGATCTTTGGTCTTGTTCCCCTGATCGCAGGGGGTAGTGTAGCACCCTATCAGGCCGCAGCAGCCAGTTTAAGTGCTTGTGAGCTTGGCTTTCTGGATCGCTCTGATCTCACTCGATTGATCACCCA
>CAZONZ010000090.1:0-2783 GCA_964581005.1 uncultured bacterium | reverse complement strand
GTGCTTGTGAGCTTGGCTTTCTGGATCGCTCTGATCTCACTCGATTGATCACCCACTATCCCGCGATCCAGACGGTCTTGAATCAGTATTTGGCGCAAGATCTAACCCTATTCACGCAACGCATCGCTAAAGAACAAACTCGGATCCAGCGATTGCAGCGTTATCTGAAGTTTGTCCCTGATGACCTTCCTGTGATCGGGCATAGCAAGATCAGTTTGAAATTAGCTCAACAGATCGAAGGGGCTGCTGCCGATCTGAAGCCTGTGATCTTGCAAGCGCCCGCCGGAAGTGGCAAGACCTTTACGGCGGCAGCGATCCATGCTCGATCGGGGCTGCATCATCATCCGTTTGCTGAAGTGGACTGTGCGCAACTTCCTCGTGATCCCTCTGGACAGGTGCAGACGCAGATCCTTTGGGGAGATGAGAGTGGATCGCTGGGGCTGATTGAACTGCTGGAGCGGGGCACGCTGTTGATCGACCATGCACATCTGCTGGCCCCACCGGATCGAGAGCGAGTGATGACGTATGTGAAAACGGGAAGACTCCCAGGTCAGAATCCAGCGGCTGATCCTGTAGCAGCTTGGGTTCGGCTGATCTTGGCGGCACCCCACCCGTTGGCGTGGGCTTGGTTTCGAGATCCTGCAGGATCCAAGGCGACATCTGCGGCTGCATCTGCGGCGACATCTGCGGTGACATCTGCGGATCCTTCGATCTCCCAGAATCCCTCGATCCTCGAAGATCAAAAGCGTCCTGAGTTCAAGATCAACCCCAAAGACGTAGGTGAGTCAACTCGTCGCTCCGATCCTCAACCCCAACGGGAGCCAACCTCACCATCGGATCACCATACGATCAAACTATTCACCCTGTCTCAACGCAAAGCGGACATTCCTGACTTTGCCCAGCATTTTCTCGATCGGTACAGCCTCACTCACAACCGTCCTCCCCTCCAACTCGATCAAGCCGATCAACGCCGATTGATCAGCTATGCCTATCCCGGCAACTTAGCGGAATTAGCGGGGATCCTGGAACGAGCGGTGATCATGACTCCACCCGGACAGACCGTGATCCCGGAGCAAGTCCTTTGGTCAGTTGAATCTGCCAAAAATGCGTTTCGAGTGGATCTACTTAATCAGATTCCTTGGTTACGGCGGGTGTTGTTGAGTGACTGGTGGCCAGAGCGGATCTGGATCGGGGTGATGATCCTGTTTGTGCCCGTGGTGATCCTGGGCTATTGGGGACCGCAGCAACGGGAGGCCAATCTCACCTTAAATCTGTTCTGGGCCTGGTGGTGGCCGATGTATCTTTCCCTGTTTGTGGTTGTGGGACGGATCTGGTGTGCGGTCTGCCCGTTCATGATCACAGGCGAGTGGATCCGGAAACTGTCTCTCTGGATCTGGCCCCGACAGCTGCAACCCTGGCCAACTCGTTGGCTTAATCGTTGGGGGGCTTGGATCTTATTTGGCGGGTTTGTGGCGATCTATCTGTGGGAGAAACTTTGGGATCTGCCCCATACCCCCTATTTGTCCTCCTGGTTGTTGCTGGTGATTACCGCTGGAGCCGTGATCGGCAGTTTGATCTATGAGCGACGGGTTTGGTGTCGTTATCTTTGCCCAATCGGGGGGATGAATGGCATGTTTGCCAAGCTCTCGATGATTGAATTGCGATCGGTGCAGCAGGTATGTGGGAGTCAGTGCAGCAGTTTTGGCTGTTACAAAGGCAGTGATCGGGTGCTACCTCAGTTTGCAGATCCGTTGCCGACTGAAGGACAAGCGACTGGAGGGTGTCCCTTGTATTCTCATCCGGCTCAACTGAAAGATAACCGAGACTGTGTGTTGTGCATGACCTGTCTCAAAGCCTGTCCCAACCGATCCGTTGAGCTGAATGTTCGTTTCCCGGCGACCGATCTCTTGGAGGATCATCAAGGATTTGCGGCAGAAGCGGCGTTGCTATTGCTGCTGTTGGGTGGAGTCTTGATGCACCATGATCACCAGATTTTGAATGGGTTGGGCTGGCCGGATCTTGTGATCGATGCGGATCATTTTTGGATCAGTGCTCCGATCGTGTTGATCTTATTGGCGATCCCCGCCGTGTTGACTTACGCGATCCACCGCTTGACCCGGATGATGGATCCTGACTTGCCAGATTATCCAACCGTGATCTATGCCTATTTACCACTAACTCTTGCTGCGAATCTAGCTTACTACACACCTGCCGCCTTAACCGAAGCAGGTCAGATCTTGCCTGTGATCGCTCGCACGTTGGGTGGATCTGGAACCTTTCTGCCTACGCTAACCTGGAGTGCTGATGTTGCTGCATTTGTTCAAGAGATCGTTTTGCTCTCAGCCTTTCTATTCAGCTTCTATCCATTGCAACGGATCACGCAGCGATCCTGGTGGCGTAACCTTCCTCATTTAGCCCTGATGTTGGGACTCACGATCGTTTTTGGGGTATTGATGCTTGGTTCAGGATCTTGAATTCCATGCACAGGATAGGATCGTCGATAATAGGGTACTGTAGAGCCACTTTGGATCAATATAGAGCCCTTTTAGGGTAGTACAGAGCCGATCCAGAACAACACAGACCCGTTTTAGGCTACTGCAAAACTGTTTCAGAGTAATGGAAAGCCGCTCCGGAATAATGGAAAGCCGCTTCGGAGCAGTGGAAAGCCGCTTCGGAGCAGTGGAAAACTGTTAAGGCATTAGAGATCTTTGAAACTAGCCAAACCTTTTGTTCTAACGACCGACGGAGCTAGGAGCAAGGGCAGGGAAGCGCAGGATCCGGTA
>CAZONZ010000089.1:4875-12035 GCA_964581005.1 uncultured bacterium | reverse complement strand
AAGCGGCTTTCCATTACTCTGAAGCGGCTTTCCATTACTCTGAAGCGGCTTTCCATTACTCCGAAGCGGCTTTCCATTACTCCGAAGCGGCTTTCCGTTACTCTGAAGTGGTTCTCTGTCATTTTAAAGGAGCTTTCTGCTACATTAGAACAGTTTTGTATTAGCCAAAAGCTTGTCTATGTTGATCTAAAACAGATTGGTACTACTCCAAGATAGTTTTGCCTGATCCTGAAGTAGCTCTGTATGACTCTGAAATGGTTCTGTATAGCCCGACAACAGATCTGCATGAACCCAAAACAGTTTTGTTCTCTTCGGGAAGGGTGATAGATACGATCTTATCCCTTTGTCTTTGACGATCTTGCGATGGATCCCGCCAATCCCAGGATCCGCCGCCCCCAAACCCCCAAGGATCCTTCGCTCTCCCAGGATCCGTTCAACATCTGGGTGAGGATCTGACGGGTGAGATCGGATCCGGAGCGTTGTAATCCCTCGATCTGATCGGATTGAAGAGCACTTGAGATCATGGTGACATAGTTGTTCCATCCGACTCTGGTATGGGGATGGTTTTCGCCTAATGTTGCCAACATAATAGCCAGGGCACGCAGGTAAAAAGGTTCGGCCTGCTCGTAGCGGCCCTGAGCCCAGTATAGACCTGCCAAATTGTTCAAACTGGTGGCGGTATCGGGATGGTGGGAGCCCAATTGCTCTTCACTGATCTGCAGCGAGCGCACAAAGAGAGGTTCGGCCTGCTCGTAGCGACCCTGGGCCTTGTACAGCTGAGCCAAATTGTTCAAACTGGTGGCGGTATCGGGATGGTGGGAGCCCAATTGCTCTTCACTGATCTGCAGCGAGCGCACAAAGAGAGGTTCGGCCTGCTCGTAGCGACCCTGGGCCTTGTACAGCTGAGCCAAATTGTTCAAACTGGTGGCGGTATCGGGATGGTGGGATCCTAATTGTTGTTCCGAGATTCTTAGACGTGCCTCATACCAAGGTTCTGCTAGGGCATAAAGTCCTTGTCCTTGATAAAAACGCCCCAACCCTTCAAAAAGCCAGATCAGATCATCATCCTGCAGCCAGACTAGCCAAGTTGTTACCGCTTCTTTCAAATGAGGAATCGCTGGATCCAAAGTCCGGATGTCCTTAATCACAGGTCTTTCAGGAATTTGTTGAGCTAGCTGAGCCAGACCTTGGGTGTACTGCTGCTTGATCGTGTCCGATTGAACCGTTTGTTCCCGTTGGATCGAGAAGTACTTCCAGATCAAGGGATGACATTGGTGAAGATCGGCTCTGATCGGACTGCATAACCCCAGAGGGATCAGGTAATCATCTCGGAGGACAGCAGAATTCGCTGCATTCCCCGCACAGAGATCCACCACAGACCAGGGGATCGGAGCCAGAGCAAAACAACTTAATAAACAGGCCAGGTGCTGAGCTGCAGCAGGGAGATCCTGCCATATAAGATCTAAAACAGTAGCCAGAGCTAGCTGAAAATTCATACTGTCCGGTAACTGACGGATCGCTTCATAGGTTTGCCGTTGCTTCTGGAGGCGCTGTCGCACTTCTAAGATCGAGATCTGAGGCTTCAATTTCAGATAGCGTCCCAACAGTTCAATCCCCAGAGGCAGATGCTCAACCCAAGCACACAACTCTTGAGCACTCTCCCATTCAGGATCTAAACGTGCTGGATCTAGGACTGCTGCCAACAACGCCATCCCAGCCTCACGACTCAGCCGCCCCAGGGCAATCGGTGTAGATGACGGATCCGGCGTGTAGGGTAACCGTGAAGTCGCCAGGATTTTGAAGCGATCTTGGGTTGGATCGGGTAAGTAGGGAAGGAGATCCTCATATTTGTCAAGATCATCCAAAATCACCAACACCGCATCTGGATCACCCGGCCAATGCCGCCAGCACCACTGCACCTGACCCACTAATGACAGTTCCTCTAGGGCTTCAGGCAGCTTGAGATCCAAAGACTCTCGAACAAAGTTCATCAATGCCAGCCCCATCTCCGCTCCCCGTGCCCGCAGCCAGCAGATCCCGCCGGGATACTCACTGAGATGACGTTCAGCATACTGAATTGCCAGCTCCGACTTCCCGATCCCCCCCATCCCCACAATTGAAACAAAACTAGACTGTTGCAGCTGCTGATGGATCTGTTGTAATTCCCGTTCTCGACCCACAAAGAAAGGGCTACCCGAACGAGGCACATTGTGAACAGGAGTCTCACGCTGGATCCTAGAGGTCACAACAGGGCCAATCGATCTCACCTGACGCAGTGTTTCTTCAAACGAGCCAATATCGTCATTCAAAAACAGCCGTAAATTAAACCAGGAAATCAGATCCGGCATCGCTTGCAGGGCCACATTGGCAAACTTCTGTGACATCCACCAAATTTGCCGCAGATCCGGTCGGGCCAGATTTTCCCGATTAAAGTTGATCACCTGCAGAGCTATCGGCAACGGGATCGTGTCCACAAAGGCCGTATCAAAGCCACTGATCGAAACCACCCCTGAGTCAATCGCTTCCAGAGATCTCAACACGTGATCATAAACCTCACCAGGCTGAGCCCATGTCGGCAAGGCAATCTCATGAAAAGGGATCCCTGCTGCCGTCAATGGCACCCGCAGTAACTGGATCAAACGCTGCCGCCCAAACTCCGACGAAAACTCTACCCTAGCCAGTCCCATCGTTTTCCGTTTCGACCACAACGTCAGCCGAGCCAAGACATCTTCTTGACTATTCGGGATCAGACTTGATCGTTCAGATGCTACCACCAGGGATCCCTCCTGAACTTGCTGCTGGAATCCGTCCTTGAATCTGAAGCAGATCAATCACCAAGGGATGAATACCATACTCCCGCACCCCATCAAAGTCAAACTCCTGAATCGCCCGATCATTCAACAACGCATACGTCGTCGCATTGGGGATCTGAGCGTCTTTATCACGGTTGTAAATGTGGCCGAGCAATTCCGCCTTCTTGGTATAGTCGATCCCGTCTTTATCAAAAGGATTCTGCCCCAAACGACGCTCGTACTCACTTGGCATCTGCGCATCAAAGCTACATAACCAGCTTGAATGAAGTGCTTGTCATAGGCTAAGGCTTCAGTCATCTTGTACACTGCCATGATCTGGAAGGAGACACAATCGGTTGGACTCCAGTCTTTATCAGAGCGTTGGTTGTACAAGGCTAAAGCGGTTTGAAGTTGTTGGCTGGTTTGGGGAATGATCGTGGTGTTGGGGTTTTGATAGAGGCTGCGGATCAACGTGACAGCCGCTTGCCGTAGGTACGGACCTCTGGAACTAAAGTCATTAAGAACTTCCACCAGGACCATCTCACTCGTGATGATGTGGAGGGGCTGCAGCGATTGGCTCAGATGCAGCGCTTTATTGTGCAGATCGTCATGAGGATTTAACAACGCCACCCAGTAGCCTGTGTCTGCAAAAACGATCCGCATTAAGGCTGTTCCTGCTGGGAGTTCTGATACTGATCAAATCGTCTGGCTAGGTCTGTCGGGAGCTTTTGCCACTCTGCATCTGGCACTTGAGCCGCGATCTGAGCAGCCAGTTCCCAGATCGGGATCGCGTTGGCATCAAAAGTTAGATCCCTGGGGGCTGGTGGTTCTGGATCAGGATCCGCCCCAACGTCAACGAAAGGGGCCAGGATCTCTCGAAGCGACTGACCCGTAACAGGTTCTGGTTCAACGGTGATCACATAGTGTTGATTGGGTTCCAGATCCAAAGGGATCCCTGGCTGCAAGGTATGACCATCAAAAAAAACGGTAATCTTCTGCGACATTGATCCTCCCCTAGACATCAAATCCCTTGCTCCCTCCCATCCTACTCCCTCAGGATCCTCAGCCCCCACATCCCCAAGGATCCTTCGGTTTCTCAGGATCGGTTCATCATTGAGGTGAGGATCCTGCGTTTAGGTGGGGTGAAAACAGTTTCCAGCCATCGAGGGACGTAATGGGGTGGCAAGAATGATAAGCTTGTCTGAACTTTCTCTCCTCAGATCCGCATTAACCGCCTGCCTATGTCTACTCTGACATCCCCTCCCGAATCGATGACCGCTGCACCGGCTCCAGCTTCGATCCCCGATCTCTTCAATCAACATGTGATGTCCACCTATGGACGCTATCCATTAACCCTGGTCCGTGGGGAAGGCTGTCGGGTTTGGGATGATCAGGGCCGTGAGTATCTCGACTTTGTGGCTGGGATCGCAACCTGCACGTTAGGCCATGCCCACCCGATCCTGGTGAATGCGGTCACGGATCAGATCAAGCAACTGCATCACGTTTCCAATCTCTACTACAATCAGCCCCAAGCTCAGTTAGCGGCCTGGTTGACGACCCACTCCAGCGCTGACAAAGCTTTCTTCTGCAATTCTGGGGCCGAAGCCAACGAAGGCGCGATCAAGTTAGCCCGTAAGTATGCCCATCAAGAACGGGGCATTGCTGATCCCGTTATCCTAACCGCCCATGCCAGCTTTCACGGACGCACCCTAGCCACGATCACCGCCACAGGTCAGCCGAAATATCAAAAAGGCTTTGATCCCTTAGTTCCAGGATTCGCCTACATTCCCTACAACGACATCAGCGGGACTGAAACGGTTTTGAATGACTACGGTGATCGCGTTTGTGCGATTCTCTTGGAGCCTCTGCAAGGGGAAGGAGGAGTCCAGCCAGGGGATCCCACCTATTTCCAATGGATCCGCCAGATGTGTGATCAGCGAGGGATTCTCTTGATCCTGGATGAAGTTCAGGTTGGCATGGGACGAACCGGAATGCTTTGGGGTCACTGCAATCTGGGGATCGAGCCCGATATCTTTACGTTGGCCAAGGGGTTAGCCGGTGGGATCCCGATCGGAGCTCTGTTGAGCAAAGACTTCTGTGCGATCTTCCAGCCCGGTGATCATGCCAGTACCTTTGGGGGAAATCCTCTCGCCTGTGCTGTTGGCTTAGCCGTCTGTCGTGCGTTGCAATCAGAACATCTGATCTGGAATGCCAGTATCTTGGGCCAGTATCTTCAGCAAGGACTGATCCGCTTAGCCGAGCGTTTTCCTCAGATCGTTTCCGGTGTACGGGGATGGGGATTGATCCAGGGAATGTTGACCCAAATGCCATCGGCTGAGATCGTCAAGGCCACCATGTCAGAAGGAGTGTTGCTGGTGCCTGCAGGTCCAGGTGTAGTCCGATTTGTTCCACCCTTGATCGTGTCCCAGGCTGAGATCGATCAATGTCTCCAGAAGCTTGAAGTAGCACTCAGCAATGTTGCAGGTTAGTCTAGAAACCAAATAGTTTTCAGCCCAAGATCCAGTTCTTCTCGATTCTAGGCAAGTCAGAGATCCGGACTATGCGTGTCAACCCAGGTGGGCAGATTGCTCCTCAAGATGTGATTGGACGCGATCAGCTGATTCAGAAACTGTGGACAACTTTAGAGCATCAGAGTCTTGTTCTGAGTGCTGAGCGGCGCATGGGCAAGACCTGTATTGTGAGGAAGATGGTAGCGGAATCTCCTCCAGCGCTTCTACCGATTTATCGAGATCTGGAAGGGATCCGAACACCCTTGGAATTTACCAAGGTCATTTTTGACGATGTTGAAAAGCATTTGAGTCGATCTAAAAAGATTGCAGTGCGAGCTAGGGACTTGCTAAGCCAGCTCACGAATGTAGAAATTGGGAAATGGATCAAATTCCCTGCTGTAGCTGAACCCCATTGGAAACCTCTACTAGAGTTGTGTGAGTGGATTGAGCCCATTGTTGAAGCGCCTGCAGAGCTCCGATCCCACTGCTGTCAATCATTCGGGTGTGTCTAAAATCAAGGATCAATTGACTAGGAGATTGCTTATTCTGCCATTCCTTTTGGACCTGGTTGACAAATGCAACCGCATGATCACGGATCAATGCTGCAGGCACATTAAAATACGGGATCAATGGAACAGGAGTTCGGTTTGGCCTAACCTCGACAGAAGTGAGCATATCTAAATCTCCATGATCGATGAACCAAGACGATGAACCCAAATCAAACAATCATTAAACAATGAAGCCTAGATGAAGTCACCAACAAGAGTTTAGATCATCACTTCAACACCTTCAGAGTGCCATTAATGACTTGATAAAAGCAAGATCTATGTCAAAAAATACGCGAACTTGCTTAGTTCATTCGTAACAGGTCAAGAAAAATGGAGGATACACTAATCTTAAGCCTAAGGTCATCTGTATATTCACAGGGAAAGTTAACGGGCTGTGGGTCGGATCGAAAAATTACGGAGTCCTTCAGGGTTTTCCACCTCAGCGACAACAGACTCAACCACAGCTGCTGGACTACCTTGATCACACCATCGCACGATCTGCTCCACTCGCTCTGGGGATCCCTCAAACACGGCTTCGACCCGACCATCTGCTAGGTTCCGAACCCAGCCACAGACCCCGATCTGGAGGGCAGCCCGCTCTGTCGCAGCCCGAAACCCAACCCCTTGCACTCGACCTGAAATCCACACATGGACGCGCTGGGATGCTGAAGGTGCCATGATCCTTGCCTTTGCTCATGAGTCGCTAATCTTGGGTTATTCCTGAAGCATACGTCTCAACCCCTGATCCGTTCTAGCGCTATTCTTGATCTAGAGAGACAGTTGTGAGGAACAATCGATGAGCCTCAAAGATCGGATCGGTGAAGACATTAAAACCGCAATGAAGGCGAAAGATAAAGTTCGGCTGGAGACGGTTCGCAGTATTAAAAAGCTGCTGCTGGAGAAAGAGACGGAAGTCCGAGGTCAAGGTCAGGAGTCACTCAGTGAAGCCCAAGAGATGGATCTGTTGATTCAGTTGGCCAAGCAGCGGCGTGACTCGGTGGAGCAGTATCGTCAAGGGGGGCGAGAGGATCTTGCGGATCAGGAAGCTCAGGAGCTGGCGATCATTGAGGAATACCTACCCCAGCAACTTTCCGATGACGAGATCGCATCTGTGATCGAGGAGATCATGGCCGAAGTGGGGGCAACCACTCCCAAAGACATGGGCAAAGTGATGGGACCTGTCATGCAACGGCTCAAAGGCCAAGCTGATGGCAAGAAGGTCCAAGCGATGGTCCAGGCTAAGCTAAAAGGCTAGCGGAAAACCTCCAGACCTCAGTGCGATCAGAGGATCCAGCAGAAGATCCAGCAGA
>CAZONZ010000089.1:0-4775 GCA_964581005.1 uncultured bacterium | reverse complement strand
CGGAAAACCTCCAGACCTCAGTGCGATCAGAGGATCCAGCAGAAGATCCAGCAGAAGATCCAGTGAAGCGCTATGGAGGCTCCCCTGATCTCCCGGATCATCGGATGTCTTGGACGGAACCTCCTGAACCAATCTGAATCAATCGGATCCCAGCTTGATGAACCATCTCCCTCAAGCAGTGGCTTTCAGGGGTTCTGCGGCAGGAGTCACAGGCGATCCGGTTTGGATCAGCTCAATTTTGTAGTGGTCCGGATCTTGAACGAAGGCGATCACGGTGGTGCCATGTTTCATGGGGCCGGGAGCCCGAACCACCTTACCGCCTTTTGTCTCGATCTCAGCACAGGTTGCGTAGATATCATCAACGCCTAGAGCAATGTGGCCGAAACCGTCGCCCAGATCGTAGTGATCCGTATCCCAGTTGTAGGTCAACTCGATCACGGCATGATCGGATTCATCGCCATACCCGACAAAAGCCAGGGTAAACTTGCCATCGGGGTAATCTTTGCGGCGCAGCAGCTTCATTCCCAAAACATCACAATAAAATGAGATGGAGCGATCGAGATCGCCGACCCGGATCATGGTATGTAGAATTCGCATGGTGATGTGCTCCTCCGGCAGTGCTAAAGAACTCCACAAAAACCATAACTCAACTGCTTCCTCATGATCGGGCGATGGCACGTCAGTTTATCAAAATCCCGCTAACCGATATAGAACGATCGGTGTGCTTGCAGTATGGGCGGCGGATGAAAAACGGTCACGTTGGATTAGGCAATGTCAAATATGGCGACACGGATAATGTAGAGAACTATACAGACGGCAAGATCGGAGAGTACGCCGTGTGGAAATGGTTCCGTCAGCAGCAGATCCCGATCCTGCACACCCCCTTTCGACAGGACTACAGCCACCTGATGCCCCAGGATGACTTTATCATTCGGCTCCGAGATCAGCCTATTCAAGTCGAAGTTCGCCACAAAACCCGTAATGTCCTACCTCAACCTCATTACGAACATTGTTCCGATCGAATCTCAACTCAAGTGATCTATATCTTCACCGAACGGCAGCGTCTAGGATCTCGTCCACAGCTAGGCCATGAGCTCACACTCAATCACTTTGCTGGGATAGTGCATCTGATTGGCTGGATTGATCCAGTTCATTTCCGCCAGCACGCTAGATTCACTCCCGCAGGCACTCCGATCCTGAATGACGCAGGTCAGGTGAATTTTATGACTCATCGAGACGAGTTTAATATTCGGATTTGCGATCTTTATGAGCTCAAGGATCTCCTCACCGATCGCTATGATGCATGGCTTCCTAAGTGTCTGTTCAGCCTCTAACACACCAAGCCAATCCCAAGAATCAAACGAACTGTATGGATCAAGGCTCTGAAGCTTGTGAATCTTCTGAATCTATCGGTATGCTACCCTACTAGATCTGCGAGATTCATCAAGATCCTACTCTAGAGTTCTAGAAACGGATCAAAGATCTGAATCAATATCCTGAACTTTCTGGACAATTCGGGAGAGCTCATTTTTCTCATCAACACTGATCCGGGTTGGCGATCCACTGATCAAGCGCTCATACCCTTTGAAGGAGTCTTTAATCTGGATCCCTTCATTCGAGATCACATACTCACTAATGCTGTTGTTGTGCCATGATCCGCGCATCTTAAAGACATTGAGAGCTCGTGACATCCGGCCTCGGATCTCGACATACTGAAGCAAAATGATCGTGTCTGTGATAGTTGAGATATGGGATTCTGTAATGGAGTTGGAACCCATAAACTGATCGGTTGTATTCGTAAAAAATCCAGTGATCCCCTGCTGTTTAGCAAACCCTGTCACACCGATCACAAACTGGCGAAAAGCGTTAGGACTCACACCCCGTGCTAAGGCCGAGAGTGAATCAATCGCAATTCGAGAAGGCTTAATCGTCATGATCTCAGCTTTGATCCGTTGCAAATGATCTTCTAATCCTGCTGATTCAGGATAAGCGCAGTAAATCTTCAATAAACCCTGCTTCTCGATCCCTTCTAGATCGATTCCCCACGAAGACGCATTGCGAGATAGCTGGGCTCTCGACTCTTCATAGGCAAATAAAATACACCGTTCTCCTTGTAAACACCCTTCTTCCAAGAACTTACTCACCAGCGAGGTCTTCCCTGTTCCGGTCGCTCCCGTAGCCAAAATGATCGAGTCTTTGAAAAATCCACCGCCACACATCTCATCCAGTGTTTTGATCCCCGAAGACACTCGCTTATCAGATGAGAGCTGGGTTAACTGCATGGCTCCCAAGGGGAAGATATTGATCCCCTCATAGGTCATGGTAAACGGGTACTCTCCTTTCATATGCGTGGTACCCCGCAGCTTTAAGATCTCGATCGTGCGCCGCCGTTTCTCCCCCTCCAAAATATTGCGTAAGATCACAACATTATCAGACACAAACTCCTCAACCCCAAATCGAGCAATCGGGCCATATTCTTCGATCCGTTCCGTTGTCATCACAGTGGTAACATTACACAATTTCAGACGGGCCGTTAGCCGAAAGAGCTCTCGCCGCACAATCCCTGCCGGATCATATTGTTGAAAGATCGCGGTGACAGAATCAATAGCAACTCGCCTCGCTTTGTACTTGCGAATGCCGTATTGAATCCGTTCGATCAACGCTGACAGATCAAAATTACCACTGACCTCATAGCCTTCTGGATCCGGAGAAGCATCCAGAATAAATAACTTGCCCGCATCAATCAGAGCTTGCAGATCCCAGCTAAAACTGGAAGCGTTACGAATAATATCCTGTGGGGATTCCTCGAATGTGATCAAAATACCTGGTTCTTGAAACTGGGTGATGCCGTTGTAGAGAAATTGAATTGCCAGTAACGTTTTACCAGTCCCAGAGGTGCCGCTGACCAGTGTGGTTCGACCCGCTGGTAACCCTCCATGACTAATATCTTCGAACCCCTCGATCCCGGTTTTGACCTTGGGGAGCCCCACAGACGAGAGCACGAGTGAGTTATAGAAATGGTCGTTCTGATTCGGTGTTAAGTCTTGCATGGATCCTTGGGGGGTATTGGGCAGAGCTGATCTGTCATACTACTCATTTCGAATCTCATTGTCTGGCTCATCAGCAAACTCAGGGATCGATCCAGGGTGGGGGAGAGGGCTTGGATCAGAATCCGACGGGCTATCAAGGAGCTGATCGGAGAGCTGATCGGACTGACGAGCAAACTGGCTTCTACTGGTGCTGCCAGACTGGGTATTCCCCTCAATCTCAGTTTCAATCGGTCCAGATTGTTCAAGCAGATCCAGTCCAATCAAAACCCGTTCGCGGTTTGACAGATCACCAATGATTTTCCGAACGGGTGGGGGCAAGATCTTGGTTAAAGTGGGGGTTGCTAAAATTTTATCTTCTTCGGCCAGTTGCGGGTTTTCGAGCACATCGATCACTTTGAGGCTGTAGACCCCATCAAACTCGGTCGCCAGGATATCCTGCAAAATTTGGATGGCCCGGACCGATCGATGCGTATTCCCAGCTACATAAAGTTTCAACACATAGGTTTTGGAGAGTGCGCTCATGGGTTCAGCCGTCTTTGGGAATCGATCGTCGATACATTTCACTCAGATGGGCAATCACATCGATCAAGGTGATCCGATAGTCAAGCAAGATTTCATCACTCCGACCCTCCAATTTGAGTTGCTTGGCATAATCATCCATTAAGGCCATGTGCAATTCTAAGATCTGGGAGGCCCCAATATCGGCAAAAAAGGCTAGGGCCACAAATTCATCGATCCGACTATTGATGGGCTGGGGAGTGTGAAAGTAGCCCAACACGATCGATTGATAGAGTCCGCGTAACCGTTGCATCAACGCCTGCTGCTCGGCTGGAGGCAACCGCCGATAGAACCGACTCGGATCACGGTGGTAATAAACTCCCATATACCCTAGCCGCTCTCGCAGCTTTTCAGCTAGGCGCTTCTGCTGATCATGCACCCGCTCTGGGATCGAAGGCCAATCCCGATCCCCTTCCCTTTCGGGTAACCCACAGGTGGGCGACAACTGTAGAAACAAGGCCACCGCCCGATCCACTTGAATCGACAACAGCTTATGCCGTTCATCCGGACTTCGATCCGCCACAAGAGTCCGAGACGGGGGAGTATCCGATCGCTCCTGCTGATCCGATCGAGAGGAGGCTGCAGTTGAGACAGGAGCAGATTCGATCGATTCTGACGAAGGGTGCAGCAGGGAGAGCAGATCGTGGCGAGCCACTCGATAGATCACACAAGCGTTGTGGTAGAAAAACTGTTTATGATCCTCCAGGGCTTCAACTCGGCGGCGGTGCTCATGCGAGCTAGACTCATCCACGATCACGATCAAGACTGTAGGCAACAATACCCCGCCATAGCAGAGATGTTTGCCCAAGTGATCCAACGATTCGATCTCATCAGCAGAACTGACAATGACTAAACAGTCGATCTGATCGCTTTGCTGCTGAACATGATGGAGTAACAGCTCAGGACTGAGAAAGATCTGGAGAGCAAATCGTGCGGGAGGGAGTAATTGGTACCACTCCAAGGGCTCTGCGGGAACCGTTGAGGGCGGATCCCAAGCCTGGAGTAGGCAAACCCGAAGTGGTTTTGTAGAACGCAAGGAGGGAATGGGTCTCAATCAAAACAACGGGTAAGAGACAAATCAGGATCCGGTTGAGGCGCTGGATCCTTAACTAAATGAACTACGCGCAGCCGCTACGCTGAGCAGCGCGTTTCTGACGCTTCCTCGCC
>CAZONZ010000088.1:0-12177 GCA_964581005.1 uncultured bacterium | reverse complement strand
GAGCCTTGTTGATGAATATGTTTAAGGACGTTCACTGAGGATCAATCAGCATGACACCAGCACCCGTGATCAGTGTAGTTGGCGTTGGCCCAGGGCTGGGTGCGGCAGTGGCGAGGCGTTTTGGGCGAGCAGGGTTTGCTGTAGCGCTCATGGCCAGAAGCACTGATCCATTAGGCCCGATCCAGGTTGAGATTGAGCAACAGGGTGGGCTGGCTCGATCGATCTCGGTAGATGCTAAGGATCCAGAGGGGATCAAACGAGCATTCGATCAAGTGCAGACAGACTTAGGATCGCCGGAGGTTTTGGTCTACAACGCAGGGGTTTTTCAGTTGGGCGGGATCCTGGAGATTTCCCCAGATCAATTTCAAGAGTGTTGGCAAGTCAACTGCATGGGGGCCTTTTTGGCAGCTCAACAGGTTTTGCCTGCCATGATCGAGGGGCGTCGAGGAACCATTCTGCTCACAGGTGCAACAGCGGCTCTACGGGGATCAGCTCGATTTGCCTGTTTAGCCGTTGGGAAGTTTGGGTTACGCGCCCTAGCTCAATCGATGGCCCGCGAGTTTGGTCCTCAAGGGATCCATGTGGCTCATGTGATCATTGATGGTCAGATCGACACTCCAAGGCTGCGATCCCGATCACCCGAACGAGATCCGGCAACCTTGTTGAATCCAGAGGCTATTGCTGAATCCTATTGGCAACTCTACTGTCAAGATCCCACAACCTGGACCTTGGAACTGGATCTGCGGCCTGCTAGTGAAAAATTCTAGATTTGGTGAGCTTGAGATCCCTAGTCCTGGATCCTGTAGGTTGGAAGCTGCCACCACGGAACATGGGGAAATTGGTGGTGCTCTTGGTGATAGCTGAAGTGATAGCAGGTGATCAATGACAATACCCACGGTAACCGCAGACTTTGGGCATGGTGCTGGTTCGTGTACCCATCTTTAGGCTTGCGATGAGGTAAAAATGTACCAAAATAAAAAAGCTGAGCTGAGCTCAAGATCAGTGGCACGATCCAAAAGAGAACCAGGTTTGTTACGTGAACCTGCAAAACTAAAATAGCCACTAAGATCACTCCAATCAGCTTAAAGAGCTGCCTCCATCTAAAATAAGTTTTGATGAAATGGACATACCATGCCAAAGGCGTTTCATGGCCTCCTTCATAGTAGTCCGGATCATTGTGAGTGGCTGGGTAACGATGATGTAACTGATGATTATGGAGAAGCTTTTTGTAGGGGAACAGAGCATACAATAAAGCAACGAGAGTGCCCACACGATCATTGATCGATCGATTATGCGGATATACAAGCCCATGCATAGCATCATGAGCCGTAATAAATAATCCCGTTGATAAAAACGTTTGCCACAGGATGGCGAGAAGGATGCCAAGGGGATGCAGCCAGGAAAGAGATCTGGATAATAGGATCACAAGGCTGATCGCCCAAATGCTGATCAGTAGTAGGGCAATGCCGATCCCGCTCAAACGAGTGTGCATAAGTGGGGGTCCGTTGGAATGGTCTCAGGTGGATCGAGAACCGCGATCGAAGCTCTCAAAATGTTCTAAACCTCAGACACGTTTTCGGCAGGGAGAGGATCATAGCCTATGTCCCAAGCATTGCGCAGAAGCTCAAGGTACATATTCTCTCGCTGCATCAGAGTCTCTTGTAACGTGATCAAAAGCTGCTTGGCTTGCTGATCAGACATCCGTTGGACCTGATCGGTGAACACCCTGAGCGTAAACTCCTGTTCAAATGTTAGCTGCTGCTCATTCATGGATCGATCTCCTAATGAATCAATACTTGAGTTACCAGTTCATAAAATCAAGCCACTCAATTCCGCCAGCATGACCCTTCATCCGAAAGCTAAGACGTCCAAAGGGCTAAGACTTGGAATTGAGGATCCTAGGCGGCACCCCTCATCTCTAAGCTTGATAGGTCAATCGTAACACTATGTAAACTTATGTGTAAACAGTTAATATAAATCTTGACTTGCATCTCGATTCAAGGTAAGGAGTTGTCTGCGGTTCCCAAGTTTCCTCTCAGGCCCTTTTCACTCTGAGTTAGAAAGTTTGTGACACAATAAAAGTACGGTAACTCCATCGGAATAAGCGGGATTTATGTCGATTCAGTTTGCGGCGGATCAGCTTGAAACCATTCGGCAGCATGGCGAACAGGCTTTTCCCCATGAATGCTGCGGGCTCCTCCTAGGGGAAATGCGAGGGGATCACAAGATTGTGCATGAGCTCTGGCAGGTCAGCAATACCTGGGATGGTGAGGATAACCCCTTAGCAGATGGTGAATCCAGCAACCGTCGTTTTTTGATCGATCCCCTTGCCTTCAAGCAGGCTCATGACTACGCCCATGCCAAAGGGACTGGGGTTGTAGGCACCTATCATTCCCATCCCAATCACCCAGCCCAGCCTTCTGAATTTGATCGTCAACACGCTTTTCCCTGGGGATTTACCTGTGTCATTGTAAGTGTGCAGGACGGCAAGGCAGCCGATCTCTACAGTTGGGTTTTGGATGATCACGATCAGCCTCAATTTGAGGATATGCAGATTGTTCAGTCCGCTGCAGTGGGATCAGCCAACTCCGCCTAAGATCATCACCCCCACATCCCTGATCCGGATGGTTTTGTTGTGATTCATGATTTGGACGTATCCTTATGCCTGTTACGATTTTGATCCCAGCGCCCCTCCGTGCTTACACTGACAACCAAGAGAGTGTTCAGATCGAAGGTAGCCATGTCGGTGAGGTGATGGCCAACCTGATTACTCGCTACACCGATCTGAAGCGCCATCTCTATACCGCAGACGGCCAGATCCGCAACTTTGTCAATGTCTATCTAGACGATGAAGATATTCGCCACCTGGAAAAGGGTCTCGATACCCCGGTCCAGGATCAGGCCACGATCAGCATTGTTCCATCTATCGCTGGAGGGATCTCCTATCATGCTTAACCTTGATACCAGTACGATCCAGCTTTCAAGGGATGAAATGGAGCGGTTCTCGCGCCACTTGATCCTGCCGGAAGTGGGTTTGGAAGGTCAAAAACGTTTGAAAGCAGGCCGAGTCTTGTGTATTGGAACCGGGGGGCTCGGATCTCCGTTGCTTCTGTATTTGGCGGCAGCCGGTGTCGGTCGTCTGGGGATTGTTGATTTTGATGTTGTGGATACCTCAAATCTGCAGCGCCAAGTGATCCATAGTACTTCTTCGGTAGGCGTTCCCAAGATCGAGTCGGCCAAGCAGCGCATCCTGGAAATCAACCCTCACTGTCAGGTCGATCTTTACAATACGCGGCTGCAGGCTAGCAATGCTCTGGAGATCTTCTCCGATTACGACATTGTGGTGGATGGCACCGATAACTTCCCAACCCGCTACTTGGTCAATGATGCTTGTGTGCTGACGGGCAAGCCAAATGTCTATGGATCGATCTTCCGGTTTGAGGGCCAAGCCACGGTCTTTAATTACGAAGATGGTCCGAATTACCGTGATCTCTATCCAGAACCCCCGCCTCCAGGATTGGTGCCTTCCTGTGCTGAAGGTGGAGTCTTGGGGATCCTACCGGGATTGATCGGGGTGATCCAAGCTACTGAGACGGTCAAGATCCTGTTGGGGCAAGGGACGACGTTGAGTGGGCGCTTGTTGCTGTACGATTCACTCAAAATGAGCTTCCGGGAACTGAAGCTGCGCAAGAATCCCAACACACCTCCGATCACGGGTCTGATCGATTACGAGCAATTCTGCGGTATTCCTCAAGCCCAGGAAGCTGAGGCTGCTACTCAAGCCGCGATCCCAGAGCTCAGTGTGGCAGATCTGAAGCAACGGATCGATGCAGGCAAGGAGTTTGTCTTGATCGATGTGCGCAATCCCAGCGAGTACGAGATCTGTCAGATTCCAGGTGCAACGCTGATCCCCTTGCCAGAGATCGAGAATGGTTCCGGTGTTGAGCGGGTGCGGGAGTTGGTGAATGGATCGGAATTGATTGTTCACTGTAAGAGTGGTATACGTTCTGCCAAAGCTTTGGACATCCTGAAAACAGTTGGCATTGAGGGCAAGAATCTCAAAGGTGGCATCCTTGCTTGGGGTGAAGCTTACGATCCTTCGATCCCAATGTACTAATCGCTAGGGCAACCTTGGGATCTGGACCCAGTTTCTGTTTAGGATTGTGTGATTGGAAGGTTAGGATCTGGTCCAACAGGCACCAACCTAACCTTTTGTCCTAGATCTTCGTGTCATAAGGAATAAACTGGTGAGTTAATATGAGTTTTCCTGTATGGGTCAATCATGCAAAGGTAGAGCATAGCTTTGTTCTCGAAGTTGGCTTTGAGCTTGAAGATTCTGATTGTTTCGGGCCAAGAAGTAAGTGGTTATACGCCCCAGGAGTATCATGAGGAAAGGCAAGAACGATATCATCCTCAGCTTAAGCAGAAAGAGAAGTTCTATCATCCTAAGATTGAACAGCGACTTCATAACTTTCTCTTGACGATTAATATAGAATTTCTACCTAAACCCCAGATTCCAGATTGTAATTAACGATCAGCATATAGCTCAGTGGCGCAACTTAATTTATGTACATCCAAATTCCTGTTCAGGGAGACAACTGGAAGATTATCTCTAAATAAACTAGATAATACAGATTGCTCCTTCATCTCATTTTGTTTAGTGCTGGGAGTAAACTTAAGATCCCTTTCTTGTCTGTAATTACATCTAATTTTAGATTACCAGGAGTATAGGATACTAAGATCACCATGCGCACAAAACAACATCTTGATCAACCTATTGTATGGTTTATAGCAAGGGGGGATCATGAAGAGTTCTCTGACACTATCCACAACATTCGATCTGAGCTGAAAAAGACAAAAAATCCTATAGATGCGAACGCTCACAGTAATCCTCGATAGCGAATGAAGACCAAAATGGCTGACCAGGATCCAATCATGACTTTAAGGGCAACCAGAATATTGAGTAAGGGGATCCATCCGCCACTGACGAGCGCTCCCAGTTCTCCGTGAGGGAGTTCCAAGCGGGTTAACGAGAGTACCGCGATCACAATGAAAATCAGCACTGACACTTTTTCGACTGTCGCTGCATGGTAACGGTTATAGAGAAATGACATCCATTTGGAGGAGGAGGTGATCGCAATGAGCCCGATCGCGGTACCCCCCGCTACACCAGCCGCAAACCCCCCACCAGGACTTAAATGCCCTCGAATGGCAAGCTCAATCCCGATCAAGGCCGCGATCATAGCCCCCAACTGAGCTAGCACAATGGAGGGAGAATCCGTGAACTGCCGGATCGTACAGGATGGTTTTTCATTGGAGAGCAGAAAGCTAACTCCCATAATGGCGATCGTAAAGACAACAACTTCAAAAATTGTGTCATAAAGTCGGTTACGGAAAATGATCCCTGAAACAGCATTGGCAACACCACTATCTGCCACAATGGAGTGAACAATCGACGTTGTTGTTTCATCAACCCCAAGATTGGGAATGATCAACATCTTGATATAAAACGCTAACCCTGCGATCAGGTAAATCCACTTCACAATTGATCCTCCAAAGCTTTGGGTATTTTAGAGAGTCTCTCAACAGCTCCCATCGTTCCAATGGTTGTCTCAGCCCTGGAGTTAATCATCTTGTCCGTGGGAGAGTTCGTCAAGTTATCGGACGAATCATCAGGTGGATCGATCGGTAAGGTTTCGAGAGGACGAAGATCATCATCAAGATCGATGTAGTCCAAGCTAGCTAAGGTTGGGGGAAGATCCGTTTGGATCAGCTCGTACAAGCGTTGGACTCGCATTTGGAGATGATAGGGAGGCTGACGATCCGATTGAGTTGGGGATTGAGAGGAGGGATCTTCTAACGTGGGGTCTGAGCTGAAGGCCGCGCCTGACACAAGGCAAGCTGCATGAATATCTTTAACAATTAGAGCTGTCTGCAACGACTCAGGGTGAGGATAAGGGACCAGCTCAAGTCGCATATGATATTTGCTTAGGGTTTGTCTTAGGGTCCTCAGTAGCTGCATCGCTGGATGATCTGAATCTGCAGATTTCGTCGTCAGATGATCCCAGTTATCTTCTAGCACACCCAGCCGCATACTCATTGAGGATCGCACTGCCACAGCATAGAGGGTGATCGATAGCATGGTGCCCACTAAGGCTTCCGTCAAGGCAACATCTGCCGCGCCCAGGAGCGCATAAACTAGAGCCGCCACCGCACCTAAAATCCCTCGGATCACCAGCGCATGATAGGGATTAACCTGAGAAACCACCATGAAGGCTGTCAACGGTAGCAAAGTCACGATCGCTTGCAGAGTAATACCTTCAGGCATCCTTCCCTCCATCACTAGAACAGTAAGCCAAGACATACCCCAAAACCGTATTCCAAATCGCCAGGGAGATCAAGGCTAGCACCAGGAGAGGCCACTCACTCGGTATCTCAAGCAACAATCCAACCATAATACTCATCGATCCAAGCGTGTCTGAGATCGATAAACTGTGTAACTTAAACAGAACGGATCGGTTACCTAGCAAGGGAAGGGTGCCCCAAAACCAGAAGATAACGCCTATACTGATCAGGATATAACTCAAGAGGGTAATCATAGCTCATTCATCCGTTTGAGAACATGGGCTAATAGCATGAGGGCAGCATTTCCCACACTTAAGATCAATACCCCCACCACACCGATCATCAAATCATCGCGTAAGACAGAAATGATCAGAATCATGATCGATGTCTTTGTTGCAATGCTGGCGAAGGCTAACATTTTTTGCCAGATATTGTCATCCTGCCATGCTTCATAAATGGGCAGCAGAAGAACAATAATCATGGCGATCAGAAACCATTGCATCGCTATTTCCTCCGAGAGACCCAATGAACTTCGTACCAGCCCCCTTCGTGATATCTCAAGACGATCGTTTTAGGGGTAAATGTGATCAAAAAGATATCAAGAAAGATCAGGCCAGGAGTGCGATTGGGTTTGACTCGCTCCATGGTGGTGTCCTCTTGGGTGTGAGGATGCACAATCATTTCGACTGCTTCCCGATAGGCCGTGGGAATCGCAACAAGGATCTCCCAGATGACGTGCAACCAGTCTTTAAGAGAGGATGAAATAATCGGGTGGCGAGGCAGGAGTAACGCAATAGTGACCCCGATCAAGAGGTTGGCAAAACTCAGATCAGCAGTCAGCAAAAACCAAATGATCAGCCGCAGCAGTAACTCTAAGTATCCAATCATGCCAGCACCATCCAAGAGAGTAAGCTTAACATTAGAGTCATCATCCCGATCAGATGATCAAACTGCTCCAACATTCTGGGTAGTCTCAGGGGATAGCGTCGAATAATCAAAAAATAGGCTGCCCAACCGAGCCCAAGAATGACGAGTGCTTTGATCACGTTGCTTAGAGTATAAACGCTGAGATCAACTCCGTTAGCCAGGACCAATGCAAGCGAGAGGATGATCAAGGCGATCCCCAACCCAGACCCTTTTTGGGGCGCTAGGGAAGAGTCTTGGGCAGGGCCAACGGGAAGAAAAATGAATTTTGCAAAGGCGATCGTGGTTCCTACAGCAGCAATGTTCAGAATCGTTGAGTGCCAGGATTCTAAGGGTTTGAGGGCCAAAGCTTTTGCGCCAAAACCTGCTAATAGAGGAAACCCTGCGATCGAAAGACTAGCGATCAAGAGGGCGATCCAGATCGGGCGACGCATGGGGGTTTGACGAAGTTGATCAAATTGACGAGAGGGTAAGTTACCTGCGATCAGAAACAGAGAGGCTTTGGCTAGTCCGTGACTTAGAGCATAAAAACCTGCCGCAGCAGGAGCAGCAATCACAAACCCTAATTGTGAGATCGTGCTGAGGGCTAACATCCGTTTCGTATCAGTCTCAAAGATCGCGTAGGCCACACCTAATAAAGCCGTTCCAACACTAAAAATAGCCAAGATCGAGCCGATATTGTCTACGATCAAGGCACATCGAATCAGAGGGAAGACCCCAGCCTTGATCACGATCCCTGACAACAGAGCCGATACTGGAGTTTCAGATTCAGCATGAGTTAAAGGCAGCCACAACCCTGACACAAAAATACCGCCTTTCGTAAAAAGTCCTAACAAGATGAGAGCGATTGCTTCGGTGGGGGCTTGCTGTAACCCAGCATAGGCAAACGAATGGTTAGACTGATAAACCAAAACCGCTCCGATCAGGTAAAACAACATGGCGGTATTGCTGACAAAGAGATAACGTAACCCCACCCAAATGGATCGATTGGTGCGAGGATAAGCGATCAACAAAAAGGCAGAAATGCTGATCACTTCTAAGGCTACGTATAAACTAATAAAGTCAGCACTGATCAATACAGCATTGACACTGCCATGCAAGATGGTGGCCTGGGTATAGAAAAAGGCTGTTTTTCCACTGTTCCAACTATAAAGAATGACAGCAGCGGTTACAATCGCATTGGTCAAAACAAAAAAGCCGCTGAGAGAGTCCGCCATCAGGGTGACGCCGAAGCTATCCACCAGTTGCAGCGTGAGAGCCTGCGGATCAAGGATGCGGTAGAACCCATAGCCAGCCGAAACGAGTGCAGCCAGTAGAGCTAGATACCGATCCAGCCTGGGTAGCAAATAACTGGTGAATCCTGCTAGAAACGGCAGGACGATCCAAGTAATGGTGATCAGGTTCATCGTGTGCTGCTTCTCTCGATCTCACGGGTCTCTAGAGTGGGGTTATCTCGTGCCAGCTTCATCACCCCTACCAGCATTAAAGACTGAATCGACAAGCCAATCACAATGGCCGTCAAGATCACGGCCTGAGGAACGGGATCTGCATAGTCAACCGATTGGGTGTCCGCCAGAATCGGTGTAAACAGGCCATCTCGCGCCGCAATCAAAACATAATAGGCGATCGCCCCTGTACTCATCACATCCATTGAGACAATCTTCATCATCAGGTTTTTCTTCAAGACGATCCCAAAAAAACCACACAGGATCGTCGCAAATACACAGGCTTCTAGCATGGGATCTCCTGGGAATCGCTGGGTTTAGGATGCTGCATGACAGCTGGCTCTGCTGTTTGAAGTGAACGGTCCGGGATCATGAAACTCAACACAAAGTCGGGCTCCCCGTTGAGCGATCAAGGGTTTAACGTGAATAGGACTCAGATCCTTGACAGTCATCTTAATAGATTTTTACCCATCGAATAAGGATGTCGATTCACTATACTCTATTCTGAAGCGTCCTTCGCTCAGGGGCTTGATGTTAAGTTTGATGACTCTGCAGGGTTCCCATCGAAAACCCAGATCGTCCGGGCTGACTAGGGGGGTGTGAGCTCCTGTGGGGGCGTCAATGTCTGACAACGATAGGCTCTAAGTCTGGCATGATTGAGATCTTTGCATGTCTGTGGGGTCGCGATCAAGTCCAAACCTGTTCCCCCGGTAGGACTAGGCTACCCTAGTTCTGGGCAGTGCCCTGTGCAGTTTGTCAGATCCCTGATCCTGCTGAAAGGCCCCATTCCGTGCATGAAACTCTGGCCCAACGCTCACTCCCACCCCCGATCCGCCTCATCCCCTAGCCCAAAACGAGGCAGCGGCCTCAGCATGTTTGGCGGAGTTTACACGCCCTCGATCTTGACGATCCTGGGCGTGATCATGTACCTGCGTTTTGGTTGGGTTTTGGCCCATGTGGGATTGCTGGCCACCTTCTTGATTGTGACGCTATCCAGCCTGATCACCTTCCTGACGGCTCTTTCTGTCTGCGCCATCGCCACCGATCGAGTGGTTCGCGCCGGTGGAGCTTATTACATGATCAGCCGTTCTTTAGGGATTGAGGCGGGGGGAGCCGTTGGCATCTCGCTGTATGTGGCCCAGACGCTCTCCGTGGCTCTCTACACCATCGGATTTGCCGAAAGTATAGCGATCACCTTCCCCTATTTGAATCAACAGGTGATTGCGCTGATCACAACGCTAGGGGTAGCGGTTCTGGCGATCACCTCAGCCCAAATTGCGATCCGAGCCCAGTATTTGATCATGGCGGCGATTGTGCTTTCTCTGATCTCGCTGGTGACCGGACCTTCCCTTCCAGACGTGGTTCCTATGGGCGTGATGGGTGAGCCTGTCTCTGGATCGGAATCGTTTTGGCGAGTCTTTGCAGTCTTTTTCCCTGCTGTCACCGGGATCATGGCTGGAGTGAGTATGTCAGGGGATCTCAAGGATCCTAGCCGTGCCCTTCCCATTGGAACGTTGGCTGCTGTGGGTACAGGGTATGCCATCTATATGGTGATCCCGGTGGTTCTGGCTCTACGGGTGGATGCGGAACACTTAGCGACAGACCCCTTGATCATGACTCAGATCTCGGTGTGGGGGCCATTGATCTTACTGGGGGTTTGGGGGGCGACGTTATCGAGTGCGATCGGGAGTATGTTGGGGGCTCCACGAGTTTTGCAAGCTTTGGCGCGGGATGGAGTTTTACCCCAGAGTCTCAAGATCCTGGGATTAGGCAGTGGACCGAACGATGAGCCTAGGCTGGGCACATTAGTCACCCTGATCCTGGCCACGATTGCCGTAGGGATTGGGGATCTGAACCTGATTGCGCCGTTGCTAACGATGTTTTTCTTAACTACCTATTTGTTGCTGAATATCTCTGCCGCGATCGAAAGTTTTCTCCAAAGCCCGTCCTACCGTCCCACCTTCCGAGTTCACTGGTTGTTGCCTTTCCTGGGTGCGATCGGCTGTATCAGTGTCATGTTCTTGATCAATGCTTTCGCAACCGTCCTGGCTGCGATCATCGTGGCTGGGATCTTTATCTGGCTGCAGGAGCGGGAGTTACGGACCACCTGGGGAGATGTTCGACATGGGATCTGGATGGCTTTACTGCGGACTGGGATCTTTCAACTCAATCCCGTCACCGATCCCAAGAATTGGCGGCCTCACATTCTCGTTTTGTCTGGAGCTCCCACCAAGCGTTGGTCCTTGATCGAGCTGGCCGATGCCCTCACCCACCAGCGGGGACTGATCACGGTGGCGAGTATTTTGCCAGATGGATCCCGCGATCTGACTCAACAAGCTGGTATGGAAGAAACGATCCGGGACTATCTACATCGACGGGGTGTGCAGGCGTTGGTGCGGGTGGCTTCAGCTCCTGATCCGTTTGATGGGGCGGAGCGGTTGGTGGAGACCTATGGATTAGGCCCATTGGTGCCGAACACGATTGTGATCGGGGATAGCGAAGAGATCAGTCGGCGGGAGCGCTATTGCCAAATGTTGGAACGGTTGCACAAAGCCAATCGCAATTTGGTGATCCTGCGGGAGAATCGGGGGCGGGGGTTTGGGTTGCGACAGCGGATCGATGTGTGGTGGGGGGGATTGCAGGCCAATGGCGGCTTAATGCTGCTGCTTGCCTATTTGCTGCGCAGTAATTTGGACTGGCGTCGAGCTCAGATCACCCTCAAACTGGTTGCTGCCGATTCCAAAGCCGCTGAAGCCGCCAGCCACAATCTCAATACTCTGGTCCGAGACTACCGCCTAGGGTTTTCTTCTCAAGTGTTGGTCACCGATGGTCGCCCCTTTGAACAGATCCTGCATGAATCCTCTCGGCAAGCGGATCTTGTTTTCCTAGGTATGGCCAAACCCACCACTCAATTTGTGCAATATTACGAACACATGCAACATTTAACCGTTGGCTTACCCACAACGATCTTGGTGTTAGCTGCCCCGGACTATGCGTTTACCGCTGTCCTATCTGACTCTTAATGTTCAACTCTTGCCGCTCCCAGAGTCTATAGAGGACACGGATCATGTCTGCATCAAGATCGATCAAGATCCCTCATAGCTGCAAGAGGTTGAATCGCGGTGCCACGATCCCCGGCAGCCGTTTTCCTTATCCATAGTGACCTGCTTTGATCGCGGAGATTCGCGTAGGGATTGGATCATTTTGGATCATGATGGAAAGTTCTGTTCAAACACCTCGAAGGACTCCGCCAGAGTAGCTTGTTGGAGAACAAACTCTAGGGTTTGAGGATCCCGAATTTGGGTGATCTGCTCAGTGATGCGATCAGAGATCGGGCCAAAACGTAGCTTTAATACCTGTAAAATCGCAGTCTGAGTGGCTTGCTTAGCGGCTCGTTGCTCAATGCTGGTAACGTATTTCATCCTCCGATCCTCCTCAAAGATCTTCATCTCGTCATCAAATT